>NZ_BAAGZJ010000063.1:0-44200 GCF_054778635.1 Nocardiopsis nanhaiensis | reverse complement strand
CGGACGCCTACGGCGCAGCACCCCCGTTCGTCGCCCGCCACCAACCCTCAACGGACGCCTACGGCGCAGCACCCCCGTTCGTCGCCCGCCACCAACCCTCAACGGACGCCTACGGCGCAGCACCCCCTTCCCGACGGGCAGCATCCACCGAACGCGTTCTGACCCCGACCCCCACCCCCTGCCCCAAGACCCAGCCGCCCAGCCCGGAGGAGGTCCGCAGCTGATGGGACTCGAAGAGAAACTGCCCGCCGGAGTCGCGCTCACCTCGGTCGAACAGGTCGTCGGCCTGGCCCGCAAGAGCTCGATGTGGCCCGCGACGTTCGGTCTGGCCTGCTGCGCCATCGAGATGATGTCCGTCGGCGGCCCGGACTACGACCTCGCCCGGTTCGGCATGGAGAAGTTCGGAGCGACCCCGCGCCAGGCCGACCTGATGGTGGTCGCCGGCCGGGTCAGCCAGAAGATGGCCCCGGTCCTGCGCCAGATCTACGACCAGATGCCCGAGCCCAAGTGGGTGATCGCGATGGGTGTCTGCGCCTCCAGCGGCGGCATGTTCAACAACTACGCGATCGTCCAGGGCGTGGACCACATCGTCCCCGTCGACATGTACCTGCCGGGCTGTCCGCCGCGGCCGGAGATGTTCTTGGACGCCGTGCTCAAGCTCCACGACAAGGTGCAGAACACCAAGCTCGGCGCCCACCGGGAGCAGGAGATCACCGAGACCGAGGAGCGGATGCTCCGCCGTTCGCTGCCCGTGGTGACCAAGGACTGACATGAGTAACGAGTACGAGCGCGATCGCGACGAGCCCGCGGAGAACCTCCCCGACCAGCGGGGGCGCGAGCGCTTGGCCGCACCGGTCAAGCGCACCGGCATGTTCGGGGCGAACACTACCGGCGACACCTCCGGGTTCGGCGGTCTGCAAGTGCGGGGGAGCGCTCCCGCCCACAGCCAGCGCCCCTTCACCGACCCCGAGGACCCGCGCACCGCGGACTTCGACCGGGTCGCGGACGACCTGGAAGCGGCACTCACCGAGATCGACAAGGAGGCCGACGTGGAGCGGGTGGAGGTCGCCTACGGCGAACTCACCTTCCACGTGCGCCGCGAAGGGCTCCTGGACCTGGTCCGCGTCCTGCGCGACGACCCGGCGCTGCGCTACGAGCTCTGCACGGGAGTGGCCGGGGTGCACTTCCCCGATGACGCCGGACGCGAGCTGCACGCCGTCTACCACTTCCGTTCGATCACCCACAACAGCGAGATCCGCGTCCAGACCACCTGTCCCGACGCCGATCCGCACATCCCCTCGATCGTGTCGGTCTACCCGACCAACGACTGGCACGAGCGCGAGGCCTGGGACTTCTTCGGGATGGTCTTCGACGGCCACCCGGCGCTGACCCGTATCCAGATGCCAGACGACTGGCACGGCCACCCCCAGCGCAAGGACTACCCGCTGGGCGGCATCCCGGTCGAGTACCGGGGCGCCACGGTGCCCCCGCCGGACGAACGGCGGTCCTACCAGTGAACCGCCAGACCAGGACCACGACACCGTTCATCCAGAAGGGAGGCACGGCATGACCGTCACCGAGGACTACATCGACGCCTCCGGTGGGGATTGGGACGACGTCATCGCGAAGGCCCAGGGCACCAGCGCCGAACGCCTCGTCGTCAACATGGGACCCCAGCACCCGTCCACGCACGGGGTGCTCCGGCTGATCCTCACACTGGACGGCGAAACGTGCACCGAGGCCCGTGTCGGTATCGGCTACCTGCACACCGGTATCGAGAAGAACCTCGAGTACCGGACCTGGACGCAGGGCACCACGTTCGTGACCCGCATGGACTACCTGACGCCCCTCTTCAACGAGACGGCGTACTGCCTCGCGACCGAGAAGCTGCTCGGCATCACCGACCGGGTCCCAGAGCGCGCCAACGTCATCCGGGTGATGCTCATGGAGCTCAACCGGATGGCCTCGCACTTCGTGGCCATGGCGACGTTCGGCATGGAGCTGGGCGCCACCACGATCATGACCAGCGGCTTCCGTGAGCGCGAGATGATCCTGGACATCTTCGAGCTCGTCACGGGCCTGCGGATGAACCACGCCTACGTCCGCCCCGGCGGCGTGGCGCAGGACCTGCCGCCCGGCACGGTCGGCAAGGTCCGGGAGCTTCTCAAGGAGATGCCGAAACGCATCAAGAGCATGCGCAAGCTCCTGGACGAGAACCCCGTATACCTGGCCCGGACCAAGGACGTGGCCTACCTCAACCTGCCCGGCTGCATGGCGCTCGGCGTGACCGGCCCGCTGGTGCGCGCTTCCGGCCTGGCCTGGGACCTGCGCAAGGCCAAGCCGTACTGCGGATACGAGGACTACGAATTCGACGTCCCGGTCTCCGACGGCGGCGACGTGTACGCCCGTTACCGGGTGCGCATGGCCGAGATGGAGGAGAGCCTCAAGATCGTCGAGCAGTGCCTCGACAAGCTCGAGCCCGGCCCCGTGATGATCGAGGACGCCAAGATCGGGTGGCCCGCCAAGCTGGCGCTCGGACCTGACGGCCTGGGTAACTCCCCGGACCACATCGCGCACATCATGAGCGGCTCGATGGAGGCGCTCATCCACCACTTCAAGCTGGTCACCGAGGGCTTCCGGGTCCCCGCGGGCCAGGTCTACACGGCCGTGGAGAGCGCGAAGGGCGAGCTGGGCTGCTACGCCGCCAGTGACGGGGGCACCCGCCCCTACCGCGTCCACTTCCGCGACCCCTCCTTCACCCACCTCCAGGCCGTCGCCGCCATGTGCGAGGGCGGGACGGTGGCGGACGTGATCGCGGCCGTGGCCAGTATCGACCCGGTGATGGGAGGCGTGGACAGGTGAGCGAGCACACCGTTCCGGAGAACAAGGACACCGAGGACACCGGTGCGGGCCACGGGGTCTTCACCGACACCGTAGTGGCGCGCCTGGAACAGGACGCCAAGGAGATCATCGCCCGCTACCCGAAACACCGGTCGGCGCTGCTCCCGCTCCTCCATCTGGTGCAGGCGGAGGAGGGACACGTCAGCAAGGCGGGGATGGAGTTCTGCGCCAACCAGCTGGACATCACCCTCGCAGAGGTCAACGCGGTCGCCACGTTCTACACCATGTACCGCCGCCGTCCGGGCGGGGACTACCAGGTGGGGGTGTGCACGAACACCCTGTGCGCGGTGATGGGCGGAGACGAGATCTTCTCCGCCCTCAAGGAGCACCTGGACGTCGCCAACGCGGAGACCACCGGGGACGGCAAGGTCACGCTGGAGCACGTGGAGTGCAACGCGGCCTGCGACTTCGCCCCGGTCGTGATGGTCAACTGGGAGTTCTTCGACAACCAGACCCCCGCCACCGCCATGCAGCTGGTGGACGACCTGCGCCTGGGCAAGGACGTCGCGCCCACGCGCGGACCCGACAGCCTCTGCACCTGGAAGCAGGCCTCGCGCGTGCTGGCCGGGTTCGACGACGGCCGCGCGGGCGAGGGCGTCCAAGCGGCGGCCCCGTCCCTGGCCGGACTCAAGCTGGCCCAGGAGCGCGGCTGGGAAGCGCCTGACCCGAACAACCTCCCTCGGCCCGCGGCCGACGACCAGGACGAGGAGGGCTCGAAGTGACTACCCTGACCCCGATCCTGTCCCAGAACTGGGACCGCCCCGACTCCTTCACGCTCGACGGCTACCGGGCGACCGGGGGCTACGAGGCCCTCCGCAAGACCGTCACGATGGACCCTGACGCCATCGTGGACCTGGTCAAGCAGTCCGGCCTGCGCGGCCGCGGCGGCGCGGGTTTCCCCACGGGGATGAAGTGGGGCTTCCTTCCCGCGGACAATCCCAATCCGCGCTACCTCGTGGTCAACGCGGACGAGTCCGAGCCGGGAACCTGCAAGGACATCCCGCTCATGCTCGCCAACCCGCACGTGCTGCTGGAAGGCGTGGCGATCGCCTCCTACGCGATCAAGTCCAGCCAGGCCTTCATCTACGTGCGCGGCGAGGTCGTGCACGTCATCCGCCGCCTGCGCCGAGCGGTCGACGAGGCCTACGAGGCCGGGCTCCTCGGCAAGGACATACTCGGCACCGGCTTCGACCTCGACGTGGTCGTCCACGCCGGGGCCGGTGCCTACATCTGCGGTGAGGAGACCGCCCTCCTGGACTCCCTGGAGGGCTACCGCGGCCAGCCCCGCCTCAAGCCGCCGTTCCCCGCCGTGGCCGGGCTCTACGCCTCGCCCACCGTGGTGAACAACGTCGAGTCCATCGCCAGCGTCCCCGGCATCGTCGCCAACGGCGCCGAGTGGTTCACGGCCATGGGCACCGAGAAGTCCGCCGGGTTCGGCTTCTTCTCCCTGTCCGGACACGTCGCCAACCCCGGCCAGTACGAGGCGCCGCTCGGGATCACGCTGCGCGAACTCCTCGACATGGCTGGCGGTATGCGCCCCGGGCACCAGCTCAAGTTCTGGACCCCCGGGGGATCGTCCACGCCGATCTTCACCGACGCACACCTGGACACCCCGCTCGACTTCGAGTCGGTGGGCGCCGCCGGGTCCATGCTCGGCACCCGCGCGCTCCAGCTCTTCGACGAGACCACCTGCGTGGTCCGCGCCGTCGGCCGCTGGATCGCCTTCTACGCGCACGAGTCCTGCGGCAAGTGCACGCCCTGCCGCGAGGGCAACTTCTGGATGGTCCAGGTCCTGGACCGGCTGGAGCGCGGTGAGGGCACCGAGGCCGACATCGACAAGCTCCTGCAGATCTGCGACAACCTGCTCGGCCGCTCGTTCTGCGCCCTGGGCGACGGTGCCGCGAGCCCCGTCATGTCGTCGATCCAGTACTTCCGCCAGGAGTACGTCGACCACTACGAGAAGGGCGGCTGCCCCTTCGACCACTCCAGGTCCACCCTCTGGGCGGACAAGCCGACCACTACGGAAGGGGGAGGGAACCAGTGACCGTCACCTCCAACTCCTCCGGCGGGTCCTCCCCGGCCCCGCCCCCGGAGGACCTGATCACCGTCACCATCGACGGCTTCCAGATCCGGGTGCCGAAGGGAACGCTGCTGATCCGGGCCGCCGAACTGCTCGGCATCCAGATCCCCCGGTTCTGCGACCACCCGCTCCTCGACCCGGTCGGTGCCTGCCGCCAGTGCTTGGTGGAGATCCCCGACATGGGCAACGGGCGCGGGATGCCCAAGCCGCAGGCCTCCTGCACCATCACCGTGATGGAGGGGATGGTGGTCAACACCCACCTCACCTCCGAAGTGGCGGAGAAGGCCCAGCGCGGGATCATGGAGTTCCTGCTCATCAACCACCCGCTGGACTGCCCGGTCTGCGACAAGGGCGGCGAGTGCCCCCTGCAGAACCAGGCCATGTCCACGGGGCAGGGTGAGACGGAGTTCCTCGAGGTCAAGCGGACCTTCCCCAAGCCGATCGCCCTCTCCAGCCAGGTGCTGCTCGACCGCGAGCGCTGCATCCAGTGCGCGCGCTGCACGCGGTTCGCGGCACAGATCGCGGGCGACCCGCTCATCGAGCTGATGGAGCGCGGTGCCGAGGAGCAGGTCGGTATCGCCGAAGGCGAGCCGTTCAACTCCTACTTCTCCGGCAACACGGTGCAGATCTGCCCGGTGGGGGCGCTCACCGGTTCCGCCTACCGGTTCCGTTCGCGCCCCTTCGACCTGGTCTCCACCCCCAGCGTGTGCGAGCACTGCGCGGCCGGCTGCGCCCAGCGCACCGACCACCGCAGGGGCAAGGTCACCCGCCGCCTGGCCGGGGACGACCCGCAGGTGAACGAGGAGTGGAACTGCGACAAGGGCCGGTGGGCGTTCACCTACGCCACCCAGTCCGACCGCCTCTCCCGTCCCCTGGTCCGCGACGAGGACTCCCGGGCCCTCGAGTTCGCTTCTTGGCCCGAAGCGGTCGGTATGGCCGCCGAAGGGCTCAGCGCGGCCCGCGGCAACGTGGGTGTCCTGGTGGGCGGCCGACTCACCTACGAGGACGCCTACGCCTACGCCAAGTTCGCCCGCGTGGCGCTGGCCACCAACGACGTGGACGCCCGAGCCCGGCAGCACTCCGCGGAGGAGGCCGACTTCCTGGCCGCCCGGGTCGCCGGAACCCCGGTGGACACGGACTACACAGCACTGGAGAAGGCGCCCGCGGTCATGCTCGCCGGGTTCGAGCCCGAGGACGAGTCGCCCCTGGTGTTCCTGCGCCTGCGCAAGGGCACGCGCAAGCGCGACCTGAAGGTGTACTCGGTCGCCTCCCACGCCAGCCTCGGCCTCACCAAGACCAAGGGCACCCTGGTCCAGGCGGTCCCCGGCGACGAGGCCCGCGTCCTCAACGCCCTGGACGTGAACAACCCCGAGGTCGTCGAGGCGCTGGGGGAGGAGGGGGCGGTCATCCTCGCGGGTGAACGGCTCGCCGCCGTCCCCGGAGCCCTGACCGCCGCGTCGGCACTTGCCGAGCGGACTGGCGCCAAACTGGCCTGGGTCCCCCGCCGGGCGGGTGAGCGGGGCGCGATCGACGCGGGTGCGCTGCCGGGCCTGCTTCCCGGGGGCCGGCCGGTCGCCGACGCCTCGGCCCGCGCGGAGGTCGCCCGGGCCTGGAACGTGGGCTCCCTGCCGGAGACCCCCGGACGCGACACCGACGCGATCATCGCCGCGGCCGCCTCCGGCGAACTCGACGCGCTGATCATCGCCGGGGTCGAGCTCGACGACCTGCCCGACCCCGAGGCCGCCCGCGCGGCCCTGGCCAAGGTGCCGTTCATCGTCAGCTTCGAACTGCGCGCCAGCGACGTCACCGACCGCGCCGACGTGGTGTTCCCGGTAGCCGCCGTGGCCGAGAAGTCCGGCACGTTCCTCGACTGGGAGGGCCGCCACCGGCCGTTCGGCGACGCGCTCAAGGTGCCCGGGGCCCTGTCGGACCTGCGGGTCCTGTCCGCCGTCGCCGACGCGATGGACGTCCACCTGGGCCTGCCCGACTCCGACACCGCCTACGCCGAGCTGGCCGAGCTGGGGCCCTGGTCCGGGGAGCGGGCCGCCGGGCCCGCGGTCCGGCCGGCCGCGGTCCCCGAACCCGCCGCTGGACAGGCTGTGCTGTCCACCTGGCGGCAGCTGCTCGGCACCGGCCGGATGGAGGACGGCGAGCCGTACCTCGCCGGTACCGCCCGCCAGCCGCGCGCCTACCTGTCCAAGGCCACGGCCGACGAGGTCGGCGTGCCCGACGGCGGATCGCTCCGCGTCACCGGTGACCTCGGCTCGGTGACCGTCCCGGTGGTCGTCACCGAGATCGCCGACCGGGTCGTCTGGCTCCCGGCCAACGCCCACGGCTGCGACATCCGCCTTGACCTGGGCGGTACCGCCGGCCAGACGGTCGCCCTGGCCGCGCCCACCACCAACGGGAGGCAGCAGTGACCCCCGCCGCTCTCGACCCGAGCGTGCTCCACCTGGCCTCGGAGCGCACCCTGGACGCCTTCGGGAACGATCCCTGGTGGATCATCACGATCAAGGCCGTGGGGATCTTCGTCTTCCTCATGATCTGCGTGCTCATGATGATCATGGCCGACCGCAAGGTCATGGGGCGGATGCAGCAGCGCCACGGTCCGAACCGGATGGGTCCCTTCGGCCTCCTCCAGTCCCTGTTCGACGGCATCAAGCTCTCCCTCAAGGAGGACCTGATCCCGCGCGGGGTGGACCGGTTCGTCTACATCGCGGCACCCATGATCGCCGCCATCCCCGCCTTCATCGCCTTCGCCGTCATCCCGATCGGCGGCGAGGTGAACATGTTCGGGGTGACCACCCAGCTGCAGCTCACCGACCTGCCCATCGCCGCGCTGCTGGTCCTGGCCACCGCGGCACTCGGCGTCTACGGGTTCGTGCTCGGCGGCTGGGCCTCACAGTCCCCGTACGCCCTGCTCGGCGGCCTGCGCGCCTCCGCGCAGGTGATCAGCTACGAGATCGCCATGGGCCTGTCCTTCGTCGCGGTCTTCATCATGGCGGGGACGCTGACGATGTCCGGCATCGTCGAGGCCCAGGCGAACCTCTGGTTCGCGGTCCTGCTCCTGCCCTCCTTCCTCATCTACATCGTCACGATGATCGGCGAGACCAACCGGCTCCCGTTCGACCTGGCGGAGGGCGAGGGGGAGATCGTCGGCGGCTTCATGACCGAGTACGGCTCCATGAAGTTCACGATGTTCTTCCTCGCGGAGTACGTGAACATGTGCACCGTCGCCGCGGTGTCCGTGACGCTCTTCCTCGGCGGCTGGTACGCACCGCCCGGCGTCACCGCGATCTTCCCCGGCGCCAACGAGGGCTGGTGGACGGCCCTGTGGTGGCTGCTCAAGTTCATCGCGGTGATGTTCCTGTTCATCTGGGCCCGGGGCAGCCTCCCGCGCGTCCGGTACGACCAGCTGATGAAGCTCGGTTGGAAGGTCCTCATCCCGATCCAGCTCGTGTGGATCACCGGCGTCGCCGTCGTTCGCATGCTCGTCATCGACGGCGCCTCGCCGGTGGTCATCGCCGCGGTCGTCGCGGGCTTCACCGTCGCCACCGTCGCCGCGATCGCCGTCTGGGTCCGCTTCGTGCGCCGCGAGCGCGCGGAGGAGGCCCACCAGCGCGCCGACAACGCGCGCCGTGCCCACAAGGAACCCTCCTTCGGCGGGTTCCCGGTGCCCCCGAGCACCGCACCGCACTACGGCACCAGCGTGCCCGCGGAACCGTCGCGGACGGCCCCGGCCGCCACCGCCGAACGCAACCAGAAGAAGGGGGAGGTTACCGGTGCTTGATTGGCTCAACCCCGTCAAGGGTTTCGGTGTCACCTTCCACACGATGTTCAAGAAGGTGCCGACCGTCGAATACCCGGAGGTCAAGCGCCCCACGGCGCCGCGCTTCCACGGACGGCACCAGCTGAACCGGTGGGCCGACGGCCTGGAGAAGTGCATCGGGTGCGAACTGTGCGCCTGGGCCTGCCCGGCCGACGCCATCTACGTGGAGGCCGGTGACAACACCGAGGACGACCGGTACTCGCCCGGCGAACGGTACGGGCGCGTCTACCAGATCAACTACCTGCGCTGCATCCTGTGCGGCCTGTGTGTGGAGGCCTGCCCGACACGGGCCCTCACCATGACCAACGAGTACGAGATCTCCGACGACAGCAGGCAGAGCCTGATCTGGACGAAGGAGCAGCTGCTCGCCCCGCTCAGGGAGGGCATGGAGGAGCCGCCCCACCCGATGCGGCTCGGTGAGACCGAGCAGGACTACTACGCCACCGGGCGGGGTCAGCACGGGACGCAGGACCGGCCGGGGAGCACGGAGGCAACCAGTTGAACCCGCTGACCCCCGACTCCCCCATGCTGTACCTCGCTGACGCCGAGGCCGGAACACCCATCGGTTCGGGTGAGACCGCGGTCTTCTGGGTCCTGGGCACGATCATCGTGTTCGGCGCCCTGGGCGTGGTCTTCTCCCGCAAGGCCGTCCACTCGGCCATGTCGATGGCGCTGGCCATGGTCGGCCTGGCGATCTTCTACGGCATCAACGAGGCGCCGTTCCTGATGGTCGTCCAGATCGTCGTCTACACCGGCGCCGTGCTCATGCTGTTCCTGTTCGTGCTGATGCTCGTCGGCGTCAGCTCCGCGGACTCCCTGGTGGAGACCCTGCGCGGACAGCGGCTCATGACCGCGATCGTCGCGATCAGCTTCATCGGCGCCCTGGCCACCGGGATCACCCGAATCGCCGTGGGCGACCCGGTCGGGATGGAGGCCGGGGCCGCCCAGGCCGGCGGCACCATCCCCTGGATCGGAGCCGAGCTGATCCTGCGCTACGTGGTGGCCTTCGAGGCCACCGCCGCGCTGCTCGTCACCTCGGTGCTGGGGGCCATGGTCCTCGCGCACACAGCCCGCATCGGCAAGCGCCGCACCCAGCGGGAGATGTCCGAGGAGCGGATCCGCGGCGACCACCCGACGCCGATGCCCGGACCCGGGACCTACGCCCGGCACAACGCGATCGACATGCCCGCGCTGCTGCCCGACGGCACGGTCTCCCAGCTGTCCCTCAACCCGGTCCTCACCGCCCGCGACCCCGAGTACCAGTCGGAGGTCCCGAGCGAAGTCCAGGCCGGCCGGACCGCGCTCCCCGGCGGGGCGTCCGACTCGGCCAGCTCCAAGGAGGGCGTGCCGATCGCCGAAGACGCCGACGGCGGTGACCGGGACGGCGGTGCCGACGGCGGTGACCGCGAGGAGAACGGCAACGGCAACGACAAGGGACAGGAGGGCGGTTCCTAGTGGACCCGATGAACTACATCGTCCTCGCGGCGCTTCTGTTCACCATCGGCGCGGTCGGCGTGCTCGTCCGACGCAACGCGATCATCGTCTTCATGTGCGTGGAGCTCATGCTCAACGCCTGCAACCTGGCGTTCGTCGCGTTCGCCCGGATGCACGGGGACATCGAGGGGCAGGTCGTCGCCTTCTTCGTGATGGTCGTGGCCGCCGCCGAGGTGGTCGTCGGCCTCGCGATCATCATGCAGATCTTCCGAACCCGCAGGTCGGCGTCGCTCGATGACGCGAACCTGCTCAAGCACTAGAAGGCGACGTGGCAGTGACACAACATCACGCATACCTCGCCGCCGAACCCGTGGTGGCGACCGCGGCCGACAGCGCCGTGCTGTCGAACGCCTGGCTACTGATCGCCCTGCCACTCGTGGGCGCGGCGATCCTGTTGCTGGGCGGGCGGCGCACCGACGGGTGGGGGCCCTTCCTGGCCACCGCCCTGCCGATCGGCTCCTTCGTCTGGGCCCTGCTGGCCCTGTTCGAACTCCTCGGCCGGGGCGCGGCGGACCGCAGCGTCTCCGTCCCCGTCTACGAGTGGTTCGCGGCCGGTGACTTCTCCGCCCAGGTCAACCTCCTGGTGGACCCGCTCTCGATCAGCTTCGTCCTGCTGATCACCTTCGTCGGCTCGCTCATCCACATCTACTCGCTCGGCTACATGTCCGACGACCCCGAGCGCCGACGGTTCTTCGCCTACCTCAACCTGTTCGTCGCGGCCATGCTCGTGCTGGTCCTCGCGGACAACTTCGTCCTGCTGTTCCTCGGCTGGGAGGGTGTGGGCCTGGCCTCCTACCTGCTCATCGGGTTCTGGCAGTACAAGCCCGCGGCCGCCACCGCGGCGAAGAAGGCGTTCCTGATCAACCGCGTGGGCGACATCGGACTGCTCGTGGCGATCATGATCATGTTCACCGTGCTCGGCGCGGTGAGCTTCAGCGACGTCTTCGCCGCGGTTCCCGGCGCCAGCGACGGCATCCTCCTCGCGATCGGGCTCCTCCTGCTCCTGGGCGCCTGCGGCAAGTCCGCGCAGCTCCCGCTCCAGGCGTGGCTGCTCGACGCGATGGAGGGCCCCACCCCGGTGTCGGCGCTCATCCACGCCGCCACCATGGTCACCGCCGGTGTGTACCTCATCGTGCGCGCCGGTCCGATCTTCGAGGGCGCCCCCGTCGCCCAGACCGTCGTGATGGCTGTCGGCGCCGCCACCATGCTGGCCGGCGGGATCATCGCCTCGGCCAAGGACGACATCAAGAAGTCCCTGGCCGGATCCACGATGAGCCAGATCGGCATGATGGTGCTGGCCGCCGGGCTCGGCCCGATCGGCTACGTCGCCGCCATCGCGCACCTGATCACGCACGGCTTCTTCAAGGCCGGACTGTTCCTCGGCGCCGGTTCGGTCATGCACGGCATGAACAACGACGTCGACATGCGCAAGTACGGCGGGTTGGCGTCGAAGATGCCGATCACCTTCGCCACCTTCGGCCTCGGCTACCTGGCCATCATCGGTGTCCCGTTCCTGTCCGGCTGGTGGACCAAGGAGAGCATCATCTCCGCCACCTTCGGCCTCGGCGGCACGGAAGGGATGGTCTTCGGTACCGCCGTCATCGTCGGGGCCGCGCTCACCGCCTTCTACATGTCGCGGATGGTCTTCATGACCTTCCTCGGCAAGAAGCGCTGGGACGAGGACGCGCACCCGCACGAGTCGCCCGTGAGCATGACCGCGCCCATGGTGGTGCTGTCCATCGGCTCGCTGGTCCTCGGTGCCTTCCTCGTGTTCGGCGACCGCTTCGCGGGGTTCCTCGCCCCGGCCGTCGGCGCCGAGCCGCACAGCTTCGACGTGGCGCACGCCTTCACCGCCCCCTACGGCATCGCCGCCCTGGCGGTACTGGTCCTCGGTGTGGCGCTCGCGTGGTTCATGTACCTGCGCCGACCCGTGGCCCGCACCGCCCCCAAGGGCAACCTCGTCACCAACGCGGCCCGCAACGAGCTGTACGGCAACGAGATCAACGAGGGCCTGTTCATGCGGCCCGGCCAGGTGGCCACCAAGGCCATGGTCGTGATCGAGGACAAGGTCATCGACGGCGCGGTCAACGGGATCGGTACCGGGGTCAGCGACTCCTCCACCGGGCTCGGCAGGACACAGACCGGGTTCGCCCGCACCTACGCGCTCACCATGCTCCTCGGCGCCGTCATCGTCGCCGCGACGCTGGTTGTGAGGTTCTAGACAATGATCCCCTGGCTCACTCTCGCGATCGCGCTTCCCGCGATCGGCGCGGCCGTCCTCTGGGCACTGCCGCGCGTCCAATCCGCGTCGGCAGGCGCCCCAGCGGCCGCGACCACCGGCGCGGCCCATGCGGGTTCGGGCACCGGCACCGATGCGGGTACCGGTACCGCCACCAAGGTCCGCCCCGCCACCGGCGGCGGACACGACCCCGCCCTGACCACCAAGCGCCTGGCGCTGGGCTTCTCGGTCGCGACCCTGCTCCTGGTCGTGGCCATGGCCCTGAACTTCGACACCGCCGGGGCGGGCGGCCTCCAGTTCGAGGAGGTGCACCCGTGGATCCCCTACTTCGGCATCCACTACGCCGTCGGGGTCGACGGCATCGCCCTGGTGCTGATCCTGATGTCCGCGGTCCTGGTGCCGCTGGTCATCCTGGCCGCCTGGAACGAGCACGCGGACCGGGCGGACGGCGGGCGCGGCTACTTCGCCCTCATCCTCGTCCTCGAGGCGATGATGATCGGTGTCTTCGCCGCCACCGACGTCTTCCTGTTCTACGTGTTCTTCGAGGTCATGCTGATCCCGGTCTACTTCATGATCGGGCGCTACGGACGCGGTGCCGACCGCGCCAAGGCCGCGATGAAGTTCCTGCTGTACAGCCTCGCCGGCGGCCTCATCATGCTGGTCGCGGTGATCGGCGTGTACGTCATCGGCGGTACGTTCCTGTGGACCGAGCTGACCGACCCGGGCGGCGCCCTCGCGGCGATCGACCCGGCCACGGCGCGCTGGCTCTTCCTCGGGTTCTTCATCGCCTTCGCCATCAAGGCGCCGATGTGGCCGGTGCACACCTGGCTGCCCACCTCGGCCGGGTCCTCGAGCCCTGGCACGGCGGTGCTGCTGGTCGGTGTCCTGGACAAGGTCGGCACCTACGGCATGCTCCGGTACTGCCTGGAGCTGTTCCCGTCCGCCGTGTCCTGGTTCGTGTGGCCCGTGGTGGCGCTGAGCCTGGTGAGCATCGTGTACGGGGCGGTCCTCGCGATCGGCCAGAGCGACATGATGCGCCTGATCGCCTATACCTCGGTGTCCCACTTCGGGTTCATCACGCTGGGCATCTTCGCCCTGACGGAGCAGGCCCAGGCCGGCGCGGCGCTCTACATGGTCAACCACGGCTTCGCCACCGGCGCCCTCTTCCTGGTAGTGGGCTTCCTGATCGCCCGCCGGGGGAGCGCGCGGATCGAGGACTACGGGGGCGTGCAGAAGGTCGCGCCCAGGCTCGCCGGGGTCTTCCTGATCGCGGGGCTCGCCGGTCTGGCACTGCCGGGCCTGGCACCCTTCGTCAGCGAGTTCCTGGTGTTCGTCGGCGTGTACGCCTTCAACCCGGTCCCGGCGATCATCGCGGCGTCCGGTGTGGTCCTCGCGGCGCTCTACATCCTGTGGATGTACCAGCGCACGATGACCGGCCCCACCCCGGAGAAACTCTCCAAGGTGTCGGACCTGTCCGGGCGCGAGATGTGGGCGGTCGGCCCGCTGGTCGCCCTGATCATCGCGTTCGGCGTCTACCCGCAGCCCCTGCTCAACGTGATCAACCCCGCCGTCGAACGCACCGTGGAGGCCGAGGCCGACACTGAGGTGGCGGTCGCGGAGGGCGACGAGGAAGGAGATGAGGAGTGATCCCCCTCAACCTCGCGGACGGGGCACCCGAGCTCCACGGCATCACCACCGAGGCACCGAGCCTGGACTGGTGGCTGCTGGCCCCCTTCCTCCTGCTTCTCGGCGCCGGTGTGCTGGCCGTGCTGTTCGAGGCCTTCCTGCCCAAGCGCAGCCTCCGCGCCGTGCAAGTCACCCTCGCGGCGGTCTCCCTGCTGGTCACCTTCGTCCTGCTGGTCTTCCAGGTGGAGGCCGTGGGTGACGGCGTGACGGTCGCCAACGGCGTGCTGGCGGTGGACCGCACAGTGCTCTTCTTCCAGGGCACCATCACCGTGCTGGCCCTGATCAGCCTCATGCTGATCGCTGAACGGCGGGACGGCCTGGACGCCTTCTCCGCACAGGCGGCCACGGTCCCGGGCAGCGAGGAGGAGCGCAGGCACATCCTCGCGGGTTCCCAGCACACCGAGGTCTACCCGCTGGTGCTGTTCGCGGTGCTGGGCATGCTCATGTTCCCGGCCTCGAACGACTTCCTCATCATGTTCATCGCCCTCGAGGTGATGAGCCTGCCGCTGTACCTGCTGTGCGGGCTGGCCCGCCGCCGTCGCCTCTTCTCGCAGGAGGCCGCGGTCAAGTACTTCCTCCTGGGCGCGTTCTCCTCGGCGTTCTTCCTGTTCGGTATCGCCATGGTGTACGGCTATGCCGGCTCGGTGAACTTCGGGGTGATCCGCCAGGCCGTCGAGGCGGGCGGCGCCGAGATCTTCCAGGACGGCAACGGCGAGCCGCTGCTGCTCATGGGTATCGGCCTGGTCGCCATCGGCCTGCTGTTCAAGGTGGGCTCCGTGCCCTTCCACAGCTGGAAGCCGGACGTCTACCAGGGGGCGCCGACCCCGATCACCGCGCTGATGGCCTCCTGCACCCTGGTGGCCGCGTTCGGTGCGCTGCTGCGGGTGTTCTTCGTGCCGTTCGGCACCTCGGTCGCGATCTGGGAGCCGATGCTGTGGACGGTGGCCATCCTGACGATGGTCGTCGCCGCGGTCGTGGCCGTCACCCAGCGGGACGTCAAGCGGCTGCTGGCCTACTCGTCGGTGGTGCACGCCGGGTTCATCCTCACCGCCGTGGTGGCGGGCAGCGTCGAGGGGCTCGCGGGCGCCATGTTCTACCTGGCCGCCTACGGTTTCACGACGCTGGGCGCGTTCGCCGTCGTCACCCTGGTCCGTACCAGGGACGGCGGTCAGGAACTGGGCGACATCGACCGGTGGGCGGGCCTGGGGCGCCGTTCCCCCGGTCTGGCGCTGGCCCTGTCGCTGTTCCTGCTGGCGTTCGCGGGCATCCCGCTCACGAGCGGGTTCATCGGCAAGTTCGCGGTGTTCGAGGCCGCCGTCGCGGCCGGTGCGACCCCGCTGGTCGTCATCGGTGTCCTCAGCAGCGCCGTCACCGCGTACTTCTACGTCCGGATCATCGTTGTGATGTTCTTCCGGGATGCTGAGGACGACGGTCCCACGGTCGCTCGGGCGGGCGTTCTCACCGGCGGTGTGATCACCGTGGGTGTGGCCGCGACGCTCG
This sequence comes from Nocardiopsis nanhaiensis, assembly GCF_054778635.1. NCBI lineage: Bacteria > Bacillati > Actinomycetota > Actinomycetes > Streptosporangiales > Nocardiopsidaceae > Nocardiopsis > Nocardiopsis nanhaiensis. Next base: position 28,471 of record NZ_BAAGZJ010000063.1, on the reverse strand, counting down.
GGCTCGGGATCTTTCCGGGCCCCGTTCTGGACCACCTTCTGCCGTCCTCTGAGACCGGTCAGGAGCCCGCTGCGGTCATGGTTGACCAGGTCATGGCGGACAGGGGCGAGCCGTGACCATCGACCCGGGTGTGGCTTTGGACGATCATTCCGGGTCGGATACCGTGGCAAGTCGGATCATGTTCATGTGCTGAGCGTGTGGCGGCCCCCTTTCGAGGGGGCCGTCCGCACGCCCGTTCAACAGGTGGAGCTTTACGGTGAGCGGTGCTGTCCCGAGCGGGTTTCTCGCTCTGCCGAGAGTCGACCCGGCCCTCGCCCGCCAGGTCCAGGACGATCTCGACAAGGTCGAGGACCTCCTGCGTGAGGTGGTGCGGTCCAGCGACCCGATGCTGACCGAGGCCGCCTCCCACCTGCTGGAGGCAGGGGGTAAGCGCTTCCGGGCCATGCTGGTGCTGCTCGCGGCCCACTTCGGAGACCCCCGGGTCCCCGACCTCATCCCGGCGGCGGCCGTGGTCGAGCTGACCCACGTCGCCACGCTCTACCACGACGACGTCATGGACGAGGCGGACCTGCGCCGCGGAAAGCCCAGCGCCAACCAGCGCTGGGGCAACAACGTCGCCATCCTCACCGGCGACTTCGTGTTCGCCAAGGCCTCCATCCTGCTGGCCGATCTCGGTACCGAGGCGGTCCGTCTCCAGGCGGTGACCTTCGCCCGCCTGGTCCAGGGCCAGATCCTGGAGACCTCCGGTCCGCGCGACGGGATGGACGCGCTGGACCACTACCTCAACGTCATCGACGACAAGACCGCGTCGCTGATCGCCGCCTCCGCGGAGTTCGGCGGCATGTTCGGCAAGGTCGACCCGGAGACGGTGAGCACCCTGACCCGCGCCTGCGACGCGCTGGGCATGGCCTTCCAGCTCGCCGACGACATCCTGGACGTGGCCAGCGAGAGCGCCGATTCCGGCAAGGTCCCCGGCACCGACCTGCGCGAGGGCGTGCTCACCCTGCCGATGTTCTACGCGATGCGTTCGCGGGATCCGGCCGACGAGCACCTGAAGTCGCTGCTGGGCCGCCCCCTGGACGACACCGAGGCCGAAGAGGCGCTGGCGCTGCTGCGCCCGCACCCGGCCATGGCCGAGGCCGACGCCACGCTGCGGCGTTGGGCAGCCAAGTCCCGCCAGGAGCTGGAGACCCTGCCGGACGTCCCGGCCCGGACCGCCTTCCTGTCCCTGTGCGACTACGTGGTGGAACGCACCGGCTGACCCGGCCCGAGCCGGGGTTGCCCCAGAACCTCCGAAGGCCCTCGCCACCCTCTCCTCAGGGCGGCGAGGGCCTTCGCGCTCTCCGGGTGTGTCTTTGACATGGATATGAACGTACGTACAATAATTATGTACGTGCGTTCAATTTCTGGGGGAGTCATGTCCGGCAAGCGAGTCCTGATCTCGGGCGGAGGGGTAGGTGGTCCGGCCCTGGCGTACTGGCTGCACCGGTACGGCTTCCGGCCGACCATCGTGGAGAAGGCCTCAGAAGTGCGCACCGGCGGCTACCGCCTCCAGATCGAGGGCGCCGGGATCGACGCCCTGCGCCGGATGGGGATGCTGGCAGAGCTCCGGCCACGCGGCGGCTCCCCTCCGGGGGAGCTCCGCTTCGACTACGGCGGGCGCCGGGAGGTCGTGGTTCCGGGGGCTTCACTGGTCTCCGCGGAAGACGGTTTGGCGATTCGGCGGGGCGAACTCTGCGACGTGCTGTACCGGAACGTCCGCGGCCGCGTCGAGTACCTGTTCGACGACTCCGTGATCGGTCTCCAGCAGTCGGACGACGGAGTCGCCGTGCGGTTCCAGAACCGGGAACCGCGCGACTTCGACCTGGTCATCGGGGCAGACGGCATCCACTCCAACACCCGGTCCCTGGTCTTCGGCCCAAAGGAGCGGTTCCGCCGGTACCTGGGGACCAATATCGCGCTCTTCGACCTGGACAACGACCTCGGTCCGCTGAACCGCGTGATCGGCAGGATCCGGCCCGGACGCGGGTCCCTGGTCGTCCCGTTCCCCGGCGGCGACCGACTGGAGTGCACCCTCATCACCCGGGACCGGGAACCCCTGGACGACGTGGAACGCTACAAGGACTCACTCCTCGAGCGCTTCGCCGAAGACGGCCCGGAAGCGGCACGCCTGCTGGCCGCGATGGACGACAGCCGCGTCACCCATGTCTCACCCACCGTCCAGATCCACATGGACTCCTGGACCAGCGGCAGAGTGGCCCTACTCGGAGACGCCGGCTACTGCCCGGATCCGATGACGGGCCAGGGGAGCACCCTCGCCCTCGTTGGCGCGTGCGTCCTGGCCGGTGCACTCGCTCGGGCCGACGGTGACCAGAGGATCGCCTTCCCCGCCTATGAGGCCGCCATGAGGGACTTCGTCGACGCCAACCTCGCTTGGGGCGGCCAGAACACCGCGATGGTGGCACCGGACACGGGGCCCGTGGGTCTGCGCCTGCGGTCCTGGTTCTACGGCGCTCTCACCCGGGTGGCCTCCCGACTGGGAACGCCTGAGAGCACGCGGCGGGCCTACAACTTCCCGCTCGCCCAACACGTCCTCGTCTGACACGGCGACGGCGCCGCCCCGGTGCGTGGGGCGGCGCCGTGCGGAGTTGCGGGCCGGGGATCAGCTCACGACGGGCAGGGCCTCGGAGCCGGGCAGGTCCATGAAGGTCGGGTGCTCGGTCATGCCCTCGGGGGTCTCGGGCTCGGGGCCGCCGCCCTCGATGGACACGAGGTCGCTGGTGTCCACCTGGTCCAGCAGGTCGCCCTCGGTCAGCCCGGCCACCAGGTCCTCGGCGGTCTCGGTGTTCACGCCCTCGGCCACCTGGGGCAGCTGGGCCTCCGACAGCGGACCGTTCAGGGACACCGGGTCGGTGCCTTCGTCGTCGCTCACACCGGTCACCAGGGCGTCGGTCAGGTCGCCGACCCCCGGGGCCTCGGGCGCAGCGCTCTGGTGGACGGTCTCTTCGCCGTCCTCCCAGTTGCGGTTGCCGACCATGTCCAGAACCTCCTCCTCGCCGAGGTTCACGTAGTTGTCGGCGGTCAGCTCGGTGGACTCCACAACCTCCTGGAGCTGGTTGGGCGTCTCCAGGCCGAAGCCGGCGGCCAGGTCCCACATGTTGGGTGCGGTGGGCACGGCCTGGCTCATGGGCTCGGTCAGGTCCTGGCCGCCGTCCGCGTCCAGGACGTTGAGCTCTTCGAGTGCCAGTGCGTTGTCACCGGTCAGTTCGGTGACGTCGGTGAGTGAGGGCGCTTCGCTCAGCTCGGGCAGGCGCTGGCCCTCGAGGCCGGGTGCCTGAGCGGAGTCCAGCTCGGGCAGCGTGACCATCTCGTCCCGCAGCTCAGCCACGGACTCCACCGTGTGCGGCAGCAGCTCGTTGGCCGTGTCCTCCAGCGAGCCGCCCGTCTCGCGTGCGGTGTCCTCCAGCGCCACGCTGGTGTCCTCGGCCGTGGCCTCCAGTGCCTCGCCCGCGGACTGGCCGACGGTCTGGTTCGGGTTGCCGTCCAGGCCGGTGCGGCTCTGGGTCTCGGCGACGGTGTCGGCCAGCGGAGACCCGGGCAGCGGCGCGGCCAGGTCGGGCGCGGACTTCTCGGGGTCGTGCGCCGTCTCCTGGAGCTCGCTCAGGGCGTCCCCGGCCACGGGGGTGACCCCCTCAGGGGCCAGCTCGTTCATGGTCGGGGCCACGCCCTCGACGAGTGCGCGCTCGACGGTGGGGGCGACCTCGTGCACGGGGGTCTCCATGCCCTCCGCACCGGCGACACCCGCGCCGAGTGCGACGAAGCTCGCGGCGCCCGCGGCGAGGAGTACGGCTCGGGCGGAGTAACGCTTGGTCTGCGTCATGGGGTTCCTTCAGCTCTGGTTGACGGGTCGGCCGCGACGTCGTGGGCAGCGGCCGGGCGAAGCCGGGGGCGGACCACCGGCTGACGTGAATCACGTGAACGCGGGCACGGGACTCAGGTCAGCTCCCAGGCAGGCTGCGGGCTGGGAACGGTCCGGGCGCGCAAGAGGGGCGCCTGGCGGTGGGACCGTTCGCTAGTCGGGCGAGACCGTAGGGTCGTCGGCCGCGTCGGCGGGCACAGGGTGCAGGCGGTGGGCGGCCAGGGGTACCGCGTCAGAGACCGGTGCGGGCAGGAGCGCCGAGCTGAGGTAGCCGGCGACGGCGGGCGCGGGTGCCGGGCCGTTGGCGGTGGGCGCTGCGGTGCCGGAGGCCGACAGGGTGTGGTGGTGCTCGGAGGCGCGGTCCGCGGGGTTCACCGACTCGACCGGGGCTGCGGTGGCGGCGGGCATCGACCTGTGGTGCTGGGTGAGCGCGGAGGCGTGTTCGGAACCGGTCGGGCCGGTATCGGCCTCGGGCGCCTCGGTGCCCTGAGCGTCTTCGGTGTCCTCGGCGGACTCTTCCTGCTCGGGCTCGGCCTCCTCAACGGACGAGGGGGCCGGTTGGCTGGAACCGGTGACCGGTAGTGCGGGGACGAGACCCCCTTCGGCCGCGTCCTCGCGGGTACGGTCGATCTCCTGGACGACGTCGCGGACCTCGCCGCGCACCTCACCGCCGACCTCGGACAGGCTTGCCGGTGCGGGCCGGCTGGTTGCGGCCGCCGCGGTGTCCTCCAGGCCCTGGTGCACGGTGCCGAGGGTGTCGGTCACCGGTTCGGTGACCTCCTCCGGCACGATCCGTTCCAGGTCGGGCGCCTCGCCGAGGCCGGTTTCCCGGTCCTGTTCCGCGTCCCGTTCCCCGTTCTGGGGGAGGATCCCGGTGACGGCGGTCCCGTCGCCGCCGGCGTCCGTTTCGGCCTGGGCCGGAGCGGCCAGGAACAGCCACAGTACGGCGAGGAAGGCGCCGACCAGGAGTGGCAGGCCGATGAAGGCGGGGGTCACCGCGCGCGCAACCGAGACGGCACGGAGCGCGCCGGTTCGGCTGGTGCGAGGCATCAAGGGGGACCCTCCGGGACGTAAGGCCAGGTCGGGGCGGGACAGAGTCGACGCCCACAACTCGACGTTAGCACAACGTCACTAAGGGTAGCTTGGAGTGGCCGAAACTAGGTCACCCGGCTCACCCTCGTGGACCGGGGGAAGGAGAGGGGGCGGGAGCGGATTCGGGGTGCGGGGGATCCGGTGGCCGCTCGGCCTCCTCGGTTCCCTGGAGGCCTCCGGCGTCCGCGGCCTTCCGGGCGTTCGCGGCCGCAGCAGCTCTCGCAGCGGACTGGTTCCGGGAGTGCCGGATCTGGTCGAAGGCGAACACGCACACGGCCAGCCAGACGAGCACGAAACCCACCCAGCGGCTCAGCGGCATCTCCTCTCCTTGGAGCAGCCAGCCGATCAGGAACATCATGGTCGGCGCGATGAACTGGAGCATGCCGATCACGCTCAGCGGGACCTTGCGCGCGGCCAGGCCGAACAGGAGCAGGGGGAGTGCGGTGACGAAGCCGCCGCCCACCAGCAGGGCCGTGTGTCCGGGGGAGACCGAGAAGGTGGTGCCCGCGCCGGCGGCCTCGAGGTAGACCACGAACCCCAGGGCCGGCAGGAACATCACCAGGGTCTCGACGGTGAGGCTCTGCATCCCGTCCAGGTCCACGTACTTCTTCACCGCGCCGTAGGCGGCGAAGGACGCGGCCATGAGCAGGGACAGCCAGGGGGTGGAGCCGTAGGCGACCGTCATCACCCCGACCGCCGCGACCCCGAAACCGACCGCCACCCACTGGGCGGCGCGCAGCCGTTCGGCGAAGAAGACCACGCCGAGGCAGACCGTCATCAGCGGGTTGATGAAGTAGGCCAGTGAGGCCTGGAGGGTCTGGATGGTGGAGACCGAGTAGATGAACCCCCACCAGTTCACCGAGATGAGCACCGCGGCGGCGGCGACCGGGAGCAGGCGCCTGGGGCTGCGCAGCACCTGGGGCAGCCAGGACCAGCCGCGCCGGGCCACGAGCAGGACGACGCACATCGCGAGGAGTGCCCACACCATGCGGTGGGCGAGGACCTCGGTGGGTTCGGAGGCGGAGAGGAAGGGCCAGTAGAGGGCCGCGAAGCCCCACAGGAGGAAGGCGCTGGCCCCGAGGGCGACGCCGCGGTTGGAGTCCGACACAACCGTAATCGTAGGACGAATCTCTGCCCCTGTCTCCCCATATCTCCCGACCTGTGGACAACTCCACGAGGCAGGGGTGTGTACCGGGCCCGTTCCGGAGGCACGGTTGCCCACAGGCTGGGCACCTTTCCGGGAAGCCCTGGACCCGCCGGATAACCTGGAGGCATGTTCGGTAGAAAGACCACGATGGTCGACCCCGCCCGCGCACTGCCCGGCCGCGACACCGAGATGCCCGTGCCCTTCGGGCACACCGTGCTGGGGACCCAGCTCACCCCGCCCTACCCGGAGGGCAGCGAGATCGCCGACGTGGCGATGGGCTGCTTCTGGGGCGCCGAGCGCGTCTTCTGGCAGCTGGGCACGGAGCGCGGGATCATCACCACCGCCGTGGGCTATGCGGGCGGTTACACGCCCAACCCCACCTACGAAGAGGTGTGCTCCGGCCTGACCGGCCACACCGAGATGGCCCGGGTGGTCTTCGACCCGGCCAAGATCTCCTACCCCGAGATCCTCAAGGTGTTCTGGGAGGGCCACGACCCGACCCAGGGGATGCGCCAGGGCAACGACATGGGTACCCAGTACCGGTCGGCGATCTACTACCACTCCGAGGCCCAGCGGGAGGCCGCCGAGGCCACCCGCGACGCCTTCCAGCCGGTCCTGACCCGTTCGGGCCACGGCCCCATCACCACCGAGATCGCACCGCTCAAAGCCTTCTACTTCGCCGAGGACTACCACCAGCAGTACCTGTCCGACGCCAAGAACCCCAACGGCTACTGCGGCATCGGCGGAACCGGCGCCAGCTGCCCGATCGGTGTCGCCACGGCCGATGACTGAACACGGGCGCGGCCCGGCAGTCGAAGTGCGCCCCGCTCCGACAGCCCGGTTCCGCGCCCGGCCCGGGGCGGCGGGCTACTCGGGTTTTCCGGGCCGTCCGGACCGGAAACGTCGGACCAGCCAGGTCACCGCGGCGGCGAGAACGACCGATCCGGCGACCCCGGCGGCGAACGGAAGAGGTGCTCCGCCCCGGGGTTTCGGCCCTTCGTGCTCCGGCGCCCGCTCGCCACCCTCCGTGTCCGCCCGGCCGGGTACCACGGTGAGCATGGTCGCCAGGACGAGCAGCAGCAGTGACAGGCCCTGCGCGGCGATCAGCCCCGTGGCGACCTGGCCCACCGGCGTGAGCGGCCCGGGTTCGCCGCCGCCGATGAACACCATGAGCGTGTGGTAGTACACGTCCAGCCCTCTGCCGAGAGCCTGCTCGATACCTGCGACCGGGCCCGATATGTGCTGATATCCGCCGAATCGGACGCTGATCAGGTACATCGCCGTCGCGCTCGCCAGGTGAGCGAATACGGCCGCGCCGACGAAGACCCTGAACTCCTGGATCATCACTTGGGCTCGGCTCTGGCGCACCGGCAGAGCGGAGTGGAAGGACACGCCGTAGGATCCGAGCACGGCGTAGGCGACCACGGCCTCGGCAGCGAGCAGCATCGTGGTCGCCACCAGTAGAAAGCACAACCCCAGGGCGAGGGAATCGTTCCACGCCCGCAGAGCCGACTCGGGCTGTTGCGGTGCGGAAGCTATCGCCGCGACGTAGACCGCCGCGACCACCACCTGCACAGGCAGGGAGAAGAACAGGGCGCGAACGCCGGACAGTGCTCCAGCGGCCAGACGGTGGCCCCGGCGCGCGAGACGGTCCGCCCACCTTCGCAGCCGGTAGTCCTTGACCCCGAACGGAAGGAACGCGCCCCCGTTGCGGTCATAGGACCGGTGGAGCTCGGCCGTGCTGTGTGGCGGGGAGGCGACAAGATCCGCGACATATCCGGAACCGCGCGTGTACATCCACCGGATGGCACCGATAACGGCGATCAGTTTCAGCAGGGCGAAGGTCGTCAGCACCACGGTGACGACGATCATCCGCATCCCCCTCGATCGGGGCCGCCTTCCGACGCACTCTCTATACCACGGTTACTGCGCCACGTTCGGCCCGATGGAACGGCATTCCCGGGTACTCCCAAGCGGGTACCCCGGCGGGCTCAGGCAGGACTCGGTCGGTGCGTACGCGCGGGCCTGGATCCCGTACAGCTCGGCGTACCTTCCGCCCTCGGCCAGCAGCTCCCGGTGCCCCCCGGACTCCACGATCCGGCCCCGGTCCATGACCAGGATCAGGTCGGCCCCGGCCACCGTGGAGAAGCGGTGCGACACCACCAGGGTCACCGCGCCGGTACGCGCCCCGTACACGCGGGCGCGCTCCATGTACCTGCGGAAAATCGCCTCCTCGCTGTGCGCGTCCAACGAGGCGGTCGGCTCGTCCAGCACGAAGAACAGCGGATCGGTGCGCATCGAACCCCGGGCCAGCGCGGTGCGCTGCCACTGGCCCTCGGACAGGTCGGTCCCGCCCAGGTCCCGCCCCAGCTGCGTGTCCATCCCCTCTGGAAGCCGCCGGAGCACGTTCTCGCCATCGGCCGCGTGCAGCGCCCCGCGCACGGCATCGGTGTCGTCGATCCTCGGCAGGTCGCCGATCCCCACGGTCTCCCCGAACCGGATGTGGAAGCGGCCGAAGTCCTGGAAGACCGCGGCGCACCGCTGCCGCCAGGTCGGGACCGAGATCCCCGCCAGGTCGGCGCCGTCCAGCCGGATGCTTCCGGAATCCGGGTCGTACAGCGACAGCAGGAGCTTGACCAGCGTGGTCTTGCCCGAACCGTACTCGCCGACCACCGCTACCACGGAAGCTGCGGGCAGCTCCGCGGTGACACCGTCCAGGGCCTTCGCACCGGCGCCCGGATAGGTGAAGTCCACCCCGTCCAGGACGATGCCCCGCTCCAGCCGGACGGGCGGGGGATCGGCCGCGACGGCGCGCTCCTCCTGGGCCCGCACGTACGCCCGCAGCCACAGGTACGGCTCCACGACCCGGCGGGAACCGGCCGCCTCCACGGTGGCGGCCACGGTCCCCTGCACGGTCTGGCGCAGGCTGACCGCCATCATCACGGTCAGCACCAGGTCGCCGACTCCGCTGGTACCGGCGGCGGTCTGGTAGACCACCAGTGCGATCGCCCCGGCGAACGCCGCCACGAACACCGTCCAACCCCCGGCGTTCCACAGGGCGGCGCCGACCCGGGCCCGGAACCGCGTGCTGACCGCCGCATCCCATGCCTCTTCCTGGAGTTCGATGAGCCGGTCGGCGGCGCCCGCGACCCGGACCTCCTTGCCGCCGTCGGCAGAGGCCACCGTCTCGAAGAGGTGCTGTTGCAGCCGGTAGGGCTCGGCTCCGGCCACCTCGGCGCGCTGCACCAGGCGCTGGCCCCGGTGGTTGCACCAGACGGGGATCGCCGCCAGCGGGATGAGCACCAGGAGCAGCGGGTTCACGCTGCCCAGCAGAACCACGGTGATGAGGAGCTTCAGCATGTTGGACAGGCTCAACAGCGCGTTCCAGGCGCTGCGGGCGATCAGGCCGGTCGACCTGCGCACGATGCTGACCCGGTCCAGGAAATCGCTCCGTTCCAGGTGCTCCAGCCCTTCGACGGAGTTGATGTCCCGGTGCACCACCGGACTCAGGCCGAGGCGGCCGGTGCGGTCGGCGGTGGTGGTGACACAGTCGTTGGTGAGGTCCTGGATCACCAAGGTGAGCGCGTAGGCCAGGGCGACGCCGGCCGCGCCGATCAGGGCGGTGCCCAAGGAACCCTGAGAAGTGGCGTCGAGGGTGGCCCGCATGGTGAGGGCCACGGCGGCGACCGCCGCCACCGATGCCGCGATGATCCCGAGCGTGCCCGCGGTGTACCCGGGGGCGCTCCGCCAGGACAGCCGCAGGACCTCCCACCACAGGGACAGGTAACGCCTCATGCCCGGTCCTCCCTCGTGTCCGTGTCCCCGGAGTCCCTGCTCCCCGCTTCCCCGTCCGGTTCGGTACGGAAGCGCCGGGCCTGCACGGCGAACATCTCCGCGTAGACCCCGCCCCGGGCCACGAGTTCTTCGTGGGTGCCCGACTCGGTGATCCGGCCGCCGTCCAGCAGCACGATCCGGTCGGCACGGCGGACGGTCGAGAGCCGGTGCGAGATCAGCACGATCCCGTTCTCCCGGCGCCGTTCGGCGAGCCGGTTGAACAGCTCGAACTCGGTCCGCACGTCCAGGTGGGCGGTGGGTTCGTCGGCGACGATCAGGTTGGCGCCGCGCCGGACCGCGTAGAGGGCCCGGGTGAGGGTCAGTTGCTGCCACTGGCCGCCGGACAGGTCCACACCCCCGGTGCGGGAGCGGGCCAGCGGGGTACCCCAGCCGTCGGGCAGGCGCTCGAGGACGGGGACGAACCCGGCCGCCTCGGCGGAGGCCCGCAGGTCCGCCTCCGACGAGCCGCCGCCGGGACCGTGCCCATGGGATGCCGCACCGAGCAGGACGTTCTCCCGGGCTGAGAGCTGGTAGCGGTTGAAGTCCTGGAAGAGTACCGACAACCGGGCCCGCCACTCCTTGGGATCCATCGCCGCGATGTCCACGCCGTCGGCCGTGATCCTCCCGGACGTGGGCCGGTACAGCCCGCACAGGAGTTTGATCAGCGTGGACTTGCCCGCCCCGTTGAGGCCGACCACCGCGAGGAGCTCGTCGGTGCGGACCTCCAGGTCGACCCCGGACAGGACCGGCCGTTCCGTGCCGGGGTAGGTGAAGCCCACGTCCTCGAAGCGGACCACCCGGACCCGCTCCGGCACCTCGGCGGCCGAGGCCTCCTCGCCGGACGGGGCGCCCTCCGTCCCCTCCCCGGAGCCGGAGAGCAGCTCCCGGAGCCGCTGCGTGGACCGGGCGATCTTGGCCGCCCCCGCCATGTGGTGCAGTTCCACACCGGAACCAAGGGATTGGAAAACGGACCATCCCGCGGCGAGTACGGCGGTCTGCGTTGCCACCGTCGTCACCCCGCCGACCGCGTCCGCCGTGACCAGCAGATACACCGGCAGCAGGCCGATCGCCATCACCGAGAACGACACCCACTGCAACTGGACCGTGCGGTCGATGTGCGACCACAGTGGTCGGTTGGCCTCCCGGAGGTGGCCCTGCATCCGCTCGACCACCCAGTCCGTGAGCCCGAAGACGCGGATGTCCTTGCCTTCGGAGGGGGAGACGGTCGCGTTCCGCCACACGTCGGCGTGCATTTCACTCCGGATGGCGAACCGCCACAGTTGGGCGTTTCCCGCGAACCGGCGGAAGTGGAGGGTCCGATTGACGACCGCCGGCAGCAGAACCAAGGGGACCGCCCACCAGGCGTACTGGAAGAGGATCCCACAGGTCACCGCGGCCCCCATGAGTCCGCACACCCACTTGAGCACGGCGGTGGCCCCGTCGCCCGGGGTGCTCTCCACCCCGTGGTCGGGATCGGCGCGCACCTCCCTGATCAGCCCCTGCACCTCGGACGACTCCAGCGCGGCGATGCCGGGAGCCGAGGAGGCCATCCGGGCCACCCGGGACCGGTGGGCACCGTCCACGCGGGACTTCACCAGGTACTCCAGCGGCGTGGCGGCGGACTCGCCGAGGTGCCCGGCGAGCAGGACCAGGGCCAGGAGCATCAGGGGCAGGAGGGCGGCGGTGAAGAGTTCCGGTGCCACCGGAGGAGCGAGCTCGGCCACCAGCGCGGCCAGGGCCAGCGCGGTCAGCGGTGGGACCAGCCGTTCGGTCAAGCGGACGCCGAACAGGGCCAGGAGCGGCACCGGACCCGCGTCCCTCAGGGGCCTGACGGTTCGGGAGCGCTTCCAAGGGCCTTGCATAGGACTCCTCCGTGAGGGCACGGGCGCCGTACCGGGATGACCGGTGGCCCCGACGGGAGCGAGGTGGTGCACCCGTTCCGGGTGGGACGCTGCCCGCACACGGTCGGTTCTCGGTGCGGCGCCGGTACCGGACACGGGAACGGCCCCGGCGGACAGGCGCCGGGGCCGCAGGCGACCTAACCGGTCAGACCCGGCTCACGGGATCCTCCACGTCGACCACCCGCGCCGTACGGCGGCGGCGCATCCGGGCGAACAGCGGGATCAGGGCCGCCAGCAGGACCAGGGCGTACAGGGTGACGGAGATGCCGCTGTCCACCAGGATCGCCGGGTCCCCGGAAGAGGCCGCCAGCGCACGGCGGAACTCGGTCTCCGCGATCGGCCCCAGGACGACACCGATCAGCGCGGGGGCGACCGGTACCCCGAAGGTCCGCATCCCCAGCCCCAGCACGGCGATGGCCAGCAGCATCACCAGGTGTGCCACCGAGGTGTTGATGGCGTACACCGCCAGCACCGAGAACAGCGAAATACCCGCGTAAAGGTACGGCTTGGGAAGCTTCAGCAGCTTGGCCCACAGCGGGGCGAACGGCAGGTTGATCACCAGCAGCAGGACGCTGCCGATCAGTAGCGAGGCCAGCAGGGTCCACACCAGGTCGGAGTTGCGCTCGAACAGCACGGGACCCGGCTGGAGACCGTACTGCTGGAAGGCGGCGAGCATGATCGCGGCCGTCGCCGACGTGGGCAGACCGAGCCCCAGCAGCGGGACCATCGTGCCCGCGGCGCTGGAGTTGTTGGCCGATTCAGGTCCGGCCACGCCCTCGATCGCGCCCGTGCCGAACTCGTTCCGCTCACCCGAGGTCCGTGCCCGGCGCTTGGCGAGCCTGCGCTCCAGGCCCAGGGAGAGGAAGGTCGGGATCTCGGCCCCGCTGCCGGGGATCGGCCCGAAGGCGCTGCCCAGGGCGGTGCCGCGCAGCCACGGCCTCCAGGAGCGCCGCAGGTCCCTGCGCCCCAGCCACGGCCGACCGGTACGGATCGCGGAGAAGTCTGCTGAGAACTTCCCGCGCGCGGCCACGTACAGAACCTCGCCCAGGGCCAGCAGGCCCACCGTGACGATCACGATGTCGATGCCGTCCAGCATGCTGGACGAACCGAAGTCGAACCGGGCGGCCCCGCTCTGGCCGTCGATCCCGATCATGCCGATGGCCAGCCCGATGAGCAGCGAGGCGATGCCGCGCAGTACCGAACCGGACACCACGGCGGCCACGGCGACGAACGAGAACACGGTCAGCGCGAAGTACTCGCCGGGACCGAAGTTGAGCGCGAACTCCACCATGACCGGGGCGAACAGTGCCACGACGAGCGTGCCGATGATGCTCGCCACGAACGAACCGATCACGGCGGTGCCCAAGGCCTGGGCGGCTCTGCCCTTGAGCGCCATCTTGTGGCCCTCGTAGGTGGTGGCGATCGACGACGCCTGCCCCGGGGCGTTCAGGAGGATCGACGTCGTGGCGCCACCGAACATGCCGCCGTAGTACACACCGGCGAACAGGATGAACGCGCTGGTGGGGTCGAGGCGGAAGGTGACGGGCAGCAGCAGGGCCACCGCCATGGCCGAACCCATGCCCGGCAGGACGCCCACGGCGGTGCCGAGGAGCACGCCGAGGAAGGCCCAGACGAGGTTCTGGGGGGTCAGCGCGACGGCCAACCCGTCCATGAGGTTGATCAGGGTGTCCATCAGAGCATCAGCTCCAGGATGCCGCCGGGCAGGCCGAGGCCGAGGCCGAGTGAGAATCCGACCTGGACCGCCGCGGACATCGACAGCGCCACGATCGCGTCACGGAGGTAGGCGCGGGCACCGAAGGCGTAGGCCACGATCCAGAACAGGAGGGCGCCGGCGAACAGCCAGCCCAGCGGTTCGAGCAGCGCGGTGTGCACCACCAGTCCGGCCAGGACGATCAGTGTCGGGCGCGTCTCGAACCAGGCCAGCGCCGTGCCGCTTCCGGTGCCCCTGGCGCGCAGGTTGGCCACGGCCATGCCCGCGGCGGTGATCAGCAGCAGTACCCCCACCGCGCCGGGAAAGGCGCCGGGTCCGGGCCGAGTGGCGTCCGGCGGGACCTCGACGGTGAGGCCGCCCCACACGCCGAGGATGCCGAGTGCTGCGGCCAGCCCGGGCATGACCCACGCGCTGGGGCCGCTCCAGGCGGCGGTCTCCGGATCGGGTGCCCGGCCCCCGTCCGCCCCGGCGCCGTCGGTGTGCGCGGTGTCCTCCTCGGCCCGCGCGGTGTCCTCCGGCACCGCGGTGGGCTCAGGGTTCGCTGGGTGCTCCGGTGCGGCTGCGGGACCGGAGGTCTCAGCGGGCACCGTCGTCTTCTCTTCCGGCGGGGTCCTCACAGTCCCAGCTCCTTCACGGTCTCCCGGGCCAGGGCGATCTCCTCGTCGAGGAACTCCCCGAATTCGTCCCGCCCCTGGTAGGTCTCGGTCCACCGGTTGCGTTCCAGCGTGTCGGCCCAGGCGTCGGTGGCCAGGAGTTCGCGGACCAGCCCTTCCAGCTCGTCCGCGTCCTCGCCGCTCAGGCCGGGCGGGGCGATGACCCCGCGCCAGTTGGACATCTCCAGGTCATAGCCGAGCTCGGCCAAGGTGGGGACGTCCACGCCGTCCAGCCGCTCGGGCGAGGAGACGGCGAGGGCGCGCAGCGGGCCGTCGTCCTCGACCTGGTCGCTGAAGTCGCCCAGGGTTCCGAACCCGACCTCCGAGGTCCCGGAGAGCAGCGAGGTCAGGGTCTCGCCGCCGCCCGAGTAGGGGAGGTAGTTGATCTCGCCGGGGGAGACGTCCATGGCCTCGGCGGCCTGGGCGGCGAAGATCTGGTCGACGCCGCCCATGGAGCCGCCCGCGACCGGCAGCTCACCGGGGCGTTCCCGCCAGTCCTCGGCGAGGTCGTCGATGGTCTCGTAGGGGGAGTCCTCCGGCACGACCACGGCCATGTACTCCGAGGCCATTTGGGCGATGGGGGTGACGTCTTCCATCGTGTGGAGTGAACCGGTGGTCTCCACCGCCCCCACCATGCCGAGTCCGGTCATGGTAAGGACGCTGTCCTGCCCCTCGCGGCTCACGGTCTGGGCCAGACCGATGGTGCCGCCCGCACCGTCGGCGTTGCGGACCTCGACGTTGAACCGGAGGTCCTCCTCGCGCAGCCCGTTCTGCATCTCGCGGGCCAGCGTGTCCCATCCGCCGCCGGGCCCGGCCGGTGCGATGAGCAGGAGCTTCTCCTGGGCGCCGTTGCCGGCCGCGGCGCTCTCGCGTACGTCGTACAGTGCCACCCCGACCAAGAGGAAGGCACACAGCCCTCCCACCAAGCGGAGCAACACACCACGATCGCGCATCGTCCTCTCCTTCCCGAATGTCCGTGCACGTCCCCCGGTGCGCAGACGCGGGGGGAGATCCAGGCCACAGTGTGACCCGCCGCACTTCCGGGTGAGGGTTTTGTTAAATCTGGAGTCATATTGGTCGTATTGTTCGTGAAGCCTGTCCGTGGAACCTGACCGCGCAGCCCCGACCTGCGCGTTCAATGGACCGCCCCGGCCACTGGAGCGCACTATGACCTCACGCCCCGCGCGCGGGCGCCTCTCACTCACCGGTTCGCTGTTCATCGGTTACGTCTGCCTCCTCGTGGTCGCCCTCTCCGTCCTCGGCGTGCTCTGGGCCCTCCACCTGGACCGGGAGACCGACCGGCAGTACTCCGAACGGGTGCTCACCGTCGCCCGCGCGGTCGCCGTGCTGCCCGAGGTCGCGGACGGGCTCCAGAGCCCGGACCCGGCCGCCGAGCTCGACCCGCTGGCCGATCGCGTCGCTGCGTCCACGGGGGTGGACTTCCTGGTCATCGCTTCGCGGGACGGAGTACGGCACAGCCACCCGGACAAAGAACTCATCGGCCAGCCCGTGTCCACCCCGCCCGGTCCCGTGGTGGAGGGAACCGAGTGGACGGGCGTGGAGGACGGAACCCAGGGCCGGACGGTGCGCGCCAAGATCCCGGTCTTCGCCGACGGAGGATCGGTACACGGGGGCGACGCCGAGGGCGAGGTCGTGGGCTACGTGTCCCTCGGCATCCTGGACTCCAGCGCCGCCACCGAAGCCCGCGCCGCGATCCCGGCGATCCTCGCCGCCACCGCCTTAGTCCTCTCCCTGGGCGTGGCCAGGGCATGGGCCCTGTCCCGGCAGGTCCGCAACAAGACCCACGGTCTGGAACCGGCCGACATCACCGCCCTGCTCGAGAGCCGCGAGGCCCTGCTGCACGCCGTGCGCGAGGGGGTGCTCGCGGTCGACGGCGGCGACAGGGTCGTCCTGGTCAACCCGCCGGCCCGCACCATGCTCGGCCTGGCCGAGGACGCGGAGGGCCGCTGCCTGGACGAGCTCGACCTGTCGGAGAGGGTTCGGGACATCGTCTCCGGCACCGACCCCGGCGACGACCGCATCCTGCTCTCCGGCGACCGCATCCTGGTCGCCAACCGGATGCCGGTACGGATCCGCGGCGAGGCGGCCGGGGCCGTGGTGACCCTCCGGGACCGCACCGAGGTCGATCGGCTCACCGGCGAACTCGACGGTGCGCGCACCGTCACCCGGGGCCTGCGCGCGCAGACCCACGAGTTCGCCAACCGGGTGCACACCGTCGCAGGGATGCTGGAGCTGGGCGCCCACGAGGAGGCCAGGGCCTACCTGGCCGACCTGTCCGCCACGCACACCCGGACCTCGAGCGGGGTGGCCGAGTACGTCCAAGACCCTGCCCTCGCCGCGCTTGTCCTGGCCAAGTCCGCCCAGGCCTCCGAACTCGGTGTGGATCTGCGCCTGTCCCCGATGACCAGCGTTCCCGTGGTTCTCCCGGGGGCCCTGCGGTCAGACGCGCTGCTCCTTCTTGGGAACCTGGTGGACAATGCCCTGGACGCCGCCACCCCGAACGGTTGGGTGGAGCTGTTGGTGCGCCTGCACTCCGCGGCCGACACGGACCTGCCGCACGACCTGCTGGAGGTCCGGGTGACCGATTCAGGGCACGGGGTGTCGGACGACGTGGCCGAGGAGATCTTCCGTTACGGCTTCACCACCAAGGCGTCCCGTGACGGGGGCACCCGGGGCCTGGGCCTGGCCCTGGTCAAGCAGGCCTGCGAGAGCAGAGGGGGAAGCATCGAGATGGAGGCAGCCGACGCCGAGGAGGGCGCGGTGTTCACCGCCTGCCTGCCCGCCACGGCGACGACGGGGGTGTCCCGGTGATCCGCGTGCTGGTCGTCGACGACGACGTCCGGGTGGCCCGCAACCACCAGGAACTCGTGGAGTCCGTACCCGAGTTCACCGTGGTCGGCGTCGCGCACACCGCGGCCGCGGCCCTCACCCAGGTGCGCGGGCACCGGCCCGATCTCGTGCTGCTCGACCTGCACCTCCCCGACGCTTCGGGGATCTCGGTCATGCGCACCCTGCGGTCGGCCCCGGAACAGGGCACACCCCAACCCGACTTCTTGATGATCACCGCCGTCCGCGACCTCGCCCAGGTCCGTTCCGCGCTGCACGGCGGCGCCGTCCACTACCTCCTCAAGCCGTTTCCGCTCAGTGCGCTGCGCGACCAGCTCGAAAGGTACGCCGTGGCCCGCCGCCAGATGGAGGGGGAAGGGGAGACCACCCAGCACGAGGTGGACAAGCTGTTCGGGCTGCTGCGCCCGCCCGCCGCCCGATCGCTGCCCAAGGGCCTGACCTCGGCAACGGTCGACCTGGTCACGGGGGTCCTCCGGGATGCCGAAGGCGAGGTGTCAGCCTCCGATGTCGCCGAACGCTCCGGGGTCTCCCGGGTCACCGCCCGCCGCTACCTGGAGCACCTCTGTGCCGACGGCCGCGCCGAACTGCGCATGCGCTACGGATCGGCGGGCCGCCCCGAACACCTGTACCGCTGGGTCGCCTGAGACAACCTGCGGATTCAGTCCTCGTCTGGGGCACCGATGTTCTGCATCGGTGTGTTGGGCGTGGAAACCCGGTCCTTCAGGGCCGGGACCCCTCTGCCCATGGGCCGCACCGCCTGCGCGCCAGGGCTACAGCCTCCCAGGGCCGTCCGCTCGGGGCAGGGGGTTCCGGGCTCGGGTGCCAGGCCGAGCAGCTACCGGACCACCCCGTGCAGGAGCAGGCCGACACCCGGGATGAAGCGGCTGCCGTGGTGGTAGCCGAGGTCCATCGCGCTGACGGCGACGACCCCGGTCGTGCTGTTCCGGCCCACCGTCGGCCACCTCCCGGCCTAAGCCGGGGTCAGCCCGGTGAGACCACGGCCCGTCCCGTCGCCAGCTCGGCGGCGCGGACGGCGCTGACCACGGAGACCTCACCCAGCAGGCCGGGCGCGGCTACCGAATCTCCGGCCAGGTGGACGCCCCCGCCGCGATCGATGGCAGGGCGGTCCCGCCAGGTACTGCCTGGCATATCCAGGGCGCCGGTGCGGCCCCGGGCCACCTGGTCGCGTCGCCAGGTCTCCCGTTCCCGCCAGTCGGGCAGCGCTGAGTCGAGGAAGGTCTCCAACCGGGCGGTGGCCGCGGCCCGGGATTCTCCGGGGCGCACGGGGAGCTGGGCTTGCACCAGGTCCTCCCCGGCCGGCGCGAGAGAGGGGTCGATGACGCTGTAGCGCTCCACGAACCCGCACTCGTCGGCGTCGAAGACCAGGAACGGGTCCCGTCCGCCACGCACCAGACCCAGATCGACCATGAGGGTGTGGCCGCTCTCCCACGTCAGGGAGGCGTCATCGAGCAGGGCGCGCGCCGAATCCAGGGACGTCGCCACGATGGTCGGGCCCTCAGGAAGGGTGTGTACCCGGGAACCCGTCTCGATCCGGACCCCCATCTCCCGGGCCCGCGCAGCCAGGTGGTCCACCAGGGAGGACCAGCCGCCGAGCAGGTACCGGGGCGCGGGCCACCCCGGACGGGTCACCCGCAGGAACCGGTTCCAGACGAAGGCGGCCGACAGCCGCGAGGGCTCGGCGTGGAAGAGGACCACGCCCATCATGCTGCCGACCGCGCGGGCGGACTCCGCACCCAGCTGCTCCTCTGCCCACGAGCCGAAGTCCCTGCCGTGCGGCGCACGCAGACCCCGGCGGGTGGCCGCCCGGAGCACGGGGGAAGGAGGACCGCCGACCCGTCCCCGGTACCGCCAGCGTGTCCCGGCCGCGGCCCGCGCGGTCAGGCGCCTCGAAGGCGGGATCAGACCGCGCCGATCCAACCAGGTGTACGCGGGACCGTCGGAGTAGAGGACGTGGGGCCCGTCGTTGGCCACGTAGGGCGGCTCAGTCGAGCGGGCCCGTCCGCCGAGGGTGAGATGGGATTCCAGCAGGGTGACGTCGGCGCCGCGTTCGGCGCCGGCGATGGCCGCGGTCAGTCCGGCGAGGCCACCGCCCACAACGGTGATGTCCATGCCCCCTAGGACGGATCGGGCCCGCGCATCCGTGACATCTTGTCCGGGTTCACCACCAGGTACACGTGCTGGACCCGGTCCCCGAAGATGTCCAGGAGGATCACGCCCAGCTGGTTACCGCCCGACGTCAGGGATACCGCTGGCCCCCCGTTGACCTCGGTGACCTCGACCTGGAACCCCTCCGACGGGTCCGCGCCCGCGGCCGCGAGGAACCGCTCGGTATTGCGGGGGCTCGACACCGCCGCCAGGAACCGGCCCGTCTTGACCGCGCCTTCCAGGGTCCGAAGCGGCGCCCGCGCCTTGCCGCCGCTATCGGCGACGAGGGTGGCGTCTGCCGCCAGCATCCCGGTGAGCCCGTCGAGGTCTCCTTCCAAGCAGGCCCGGAGGAAGCGTTCGGTGATCCGCCGCCGTTTGGCCCGGTCGGCCTCGAACCGCGGGCGGCGCTCCCGGACGTGGTCCCTGGCGCGCCGGGCCAGCTGCCTGGTGGCGGCCTCCTCACGGCCGATGGCCTCGGCGATCTCGGCGTAGGGGAGCTGGAAGGCCTCGCGGAGGACGAAGACGGCCCGCTCCAGCGGGCTGAGGGTCTCCAACACGACCATCAGCGCGAACTCCACGGAGTCGGCGAGCTCGGCCTGCTCGGCGGCGTCCGGCTCACCGCTCACCGGTTCGGGCAGCCACTCACCCACGTAGGACTCGCGCTGGGAACGGGCCTGGCGCAACCGGTCGATGGCCAGCCGGGAGGCCACGGTGACCAGGTAGGCGCGGGGATCGTCGATCCCGCCCGCGTCCACGCGGGACCAGCGCAGCCAAGCTTCCTGCACCACGTCCTCGGCGTCGGCCGACGTTCCCAGGATCCGGTAGGCGACACCGTTCAGCAGGGAGCGGTGCTCCTCGAAGAGCTCTGTCGTCATGTCAGGGAAGACGTATCACGAAACCCCGTCCGTGACACGCCTGCGCCGCAGATCCGGATCAGCCCCCGATGTACTTCCTCCACTCGTCGTCGGCCTCTCCGTCTGCGGCGAGCCAGTACGGCACGAACTTGATGGGAAATGGAAAATCGGTCTCGAAGGCGTCTTCGCCGTAGACCTGGGTCACGTCCCTGTACTGACCGTTCTCCAACCTCATCTCACTGATGCCTGTCTCACCTTGGAGCGGGTTGATGAGCCAGTATGACTCGACACCGAACTTCGCGTATTCGACGCGTTTGGTGTTGGCGTCGCGCAGCACGCTCTCAGGCGACACGATCTCCACCGCCAGGACTGGAGGGCGGTTCAGGTGGGTTCCCGCGGTGGAGGCATCGTCCGTTCGGATCACCGCGAGGTCGGGTATGCGGTGGTGGGTTCGGCCCGCCTTGAAGTTGATGCCCGGCCCCGTGTAGGGGCGGAACCCTTGGGGTCACAGGCTGATCAGCAGGTAGGTCAGCCGTGTGTCGACCGTCGAATGAATGGGGGAGGGTGCGGGGGACACGTCAAGCCTCCCGTCGACCAGCTCGTACCGCCGCCCGTCGTCCGGGATGCGCGCCAGGTCGTCGACGGTCAGGGGCCGTTCGGATACTTCCGATCGCCGAGTGGTCATGACGGACATACTGCCTCCTCAGGTGCATGAGAGCCAGCATCCCGAGCTAACACCGGGTTACCGGCGGGTTCTCGAAAAGTGCTTGCCCGCGGTCCTGAGCGGTTCTAGGTTGGCGCGACCTGGAGTGTCGAGGAGAGGGGATTCGGGTGTACCGACTTCGGGAGTGGCACCGGGGTGACGCGGACCGGCTGGTGGCGGCCTACGCCTGGGAGGAGCTTGCCTGGCAGGAGGCCGATGTGCCGCACACGCGGGACGAGGCCCTGGAGTGGATCGAGTACCGCGCGGTCCTGGCCAAGGAGCAGGACGTCCACGGGTTCGCGGTGGTGGACGGGACGGACAGGGCGCTCGGGCACGTGCAGCTCGCGGTGACCAGCCGCGTGCACGACCTCGGCTGGCTTTCCTTCTGGACACACCCAGCGGAGCAGGGGCGGGGCGTGGCCTCGGGCGGGGCGCGCCTGGCCACGGAGTTCGCCTTCGACCAGCTGGACCTGTTCCGGGTGGAGATGGGCCACCGGCTGAACAACCCGGGTTCGTGTGTGGCCGGGCAGCGGGCCGGCTTCCGGCCTGAGGGGATCGAGCGGGCCAAACTCCGGTACGGGACTTCGCGCTACGACACGGGCAGCCACGCCCGCCTGGTCTCGGATCCGGCGGACGGTGTCGCGGAAGGGGTCTGTGGCGGCTGAACACGGGGGCTGACCGCGATCCATGGGCACCGGCCCCGGATCCGAGGGCTGAGGACCCGGTCTCCTGGGACGAGGTCCCTTGAACACGGAAGCGGGGCACGGTGTGTGAACGCCGTGCCCCGCGGTGCCCGTGCTCTGGGGTGCCGCTGGCTACCAGCCGATGACCGAGGTGCCGGAGGTGATGCTCTTGGACACCACGTTGCAGCCCTCGGAGCTGAGGCCGGAGAAGGAGATCACGTCGGCGCAGACCGGCACCGTGACGTTCTGGATGTCGGCGTTGTTGTCCGCGGCGGCGGTACCGGACATGGCGCCCAGGGCGAGGCCGGTGGCGAGGATGAGACCGGAGACTGCGGTGATGCGCTTCATGGTGTGCTTCCTTTTCGGATCGCGGTGTGCGGTTGGTTCTGGCAGGTCTAGCGGGGGAGTTCGCCGGGACGACTACTCGTGGACGGCGATGCCGGAGTGGGCGTCCCAGTCGACGACGTTGCAGCCGCTGGCGCTGACGCCGGAGGCCTTGAGGACGTCCACGCAGACGGGGATGGTGATGTTCTGGATGTCGGCGTTGTTGTCGGCCGCGGCGGTGCCGGAAAGGGCACCGAAGGCGAGGCCGGTCGCCAGGACGAATCCGGAAACCTTGGCGATACGGGACATGATGGTTACCTTTCGGAAGTGCAAAACGGGGTGGCTGCAGCCGCCGTAATTAACCTAGCGTAGTCACTCGCATGCTCGAAGTAGTTTCAGGGAAGAATCCAGAGTTTCCCTAGACTTTTCTCGGCTTCGCGGGGTGCATGTCGGACAAATCTCTGCTTGGCTCTCCGTCGTGTTACACAACCGAAAGTTGCGCTCGCGGTAGATTCTCGTGAATGCATCGGAAGTACGCACAGTCCACGAAGTACGCACAGTCCACAATGGGATGACCTAGGCAGACAGAAGGCCTGCCCCAGACACGCAAAAAGGGCCCGCACGTCGCCGTGCGGGCCCTGTGGTCTGGCTGCGGGTGCGGCTACCAGCCCTGCTGTCCGTAACCCGGGTACTGCTGGCCGTAGCCGGGCTGCTGGCCGTAGCCGGGCTGCTGCCCGTACCCCGGCTGCTGCCCGTAACCCGGGTACTGCTGCTGGTCGTAGCCGGGGTAGGGCTGCTGCTGCCCGTAGCCCTGGCCGTAACCCCCGTACGGGTCGTGCTGCGGCTGCGCACCCGTGGGATGCTGAGAGTAGGGCTGCTGCTGGCCGGACTGGTCCTGCGGCGGGGCCTGCTGTTGCTGCTGAGCCTCGGCCTGCCCCGTGTCCTTCTTGGCGGTGTCCGGACGGAAGATGAACAGACGCGCGGGAGCGGACTCGCCGCCAGCCTCACTCGGCGTGATCAGGTCCAGGTGCCACCCCGCCTCCTCGATGCCCTCGAGAATGCGGGTCAGGCCGGGGCGCAACTTGCTGGAAGGCTCGTCGTAGGCGTTGACCTCCAGCTGGATGATGAACATCCGGCGCTTCTGCTGCGCGGCGACCTTGGCGTGCTCGACGACCGTGCTGTCCCTCACGACCTGTGTGACGCTCATGAAAAACCGTACCCATCTGCTCTGCGGAGCTGCTTCACCCGTCTGGCTTTTTCCCGGTCGTCCGCGTCCACCGTGGCGGGATTCCGCCGGGCTCCGCCCCCATCATGCCTTCTATGGGTTCATCTGGCCACAGAAGGCCGGAGTCACCACGGGCACGGAGGGTCAGACCGCGGTGGCGCGGACGGCCTCGACGACGGGTGTCTCACCGTTCACGAGGTTGAGAACCCTCTTCGTCGTGCCTGGTTCGTCCAACAGCGCGACAATCACGGCGGCCACGTCGTTCCGCGTCACCGAGTCGCGCTCCACGTCCTCACCCAGCGACACCTGGCCGGTTCCGGCCTCGTCGGTCAGCCGCCCGGGCCGCAGGATGGTCCAGTCCAGGTCGAGGTCGTGCTCACGGAGCTCGTCGTCCGCGGCCTTCTTCGCCGCCACATAGGCGGCCCACACCTCGTCGGTACCCTCCGGCACCGGCTTGTCCACGTTGATCGCGGAGACCTGCACCAGACGGCGCACCCCCACGAGGGCGGAGGCGTCCGCGGTCAGGGTCGCGGCCTTGTGGTCCACGGTGGTCTTGCGGGCCGCGCCGCTGCCCGGGCCGGCGCCCGCGGCGAACACGACCGCGTCGGCGCCCATGATCTTCTCTCCGAGTTCGGTGACCGTGGCTTCCTCAAGGTCGATGAGGACCGGCTCGGCTCCGGCGTCGACGACGTCCTGGATGTGGTCGGGATTCCTGATGAGGGCGACGGGCTGGTCACCGCGGTCGGCCAGAAGCCTGGCGAGCCGCAGTGCGATCTTCCCGTGTCCCCCGGCGATGACGATACGCATGGGGGCAGCGTATTGCCTCTGGGCCGGCGAACCCGGGGAGGACTCCCGGGCGGCGCCTGTGAAGTTCTCGGCGCCGCCCGGAGGAATACCGTTGGGCCCGCCCTTCGGACGGGCCCGGCTCAGTCGACCGTCCAGGTGTCGCCGCTGGCCAGCAGGGCCGCGAGCTCACCGTCGCCGCGCTCGGCACGCGCGTCGGCCACCTGTTCGTTGACCAGGTCGTCGTAGGTGGGCCGCCGCACGTCCCGGAACACACCGACCGGAACGTGTTCGAAGGCCGGGTAGTCCAGGCGGGACAGCGCGAACGCGTATCCCGGGTCCTGGCGGTGCGCGTCGTGCCGGATCAGCCGGTCCTCACCGACCGAGTCCACGTCCACGACCTCGAGCCCGCCGAACTCACCCGTGACCACACCCCGGTCCGGCCCCAACCTCAGCGGTTCACCGTGCTCCATCCGCAGCAGGCGCAGGTCCCGGGCGGTCGGGTCCTTCAACGGTTCGAAGGCGTCGTCGTTGAAGATCGGGCAGTTCTGGTAGATCTCGACGAACGACGCCCCCGGGTGGTCCGCCGCCGCCCGCAGCACCGACGTCAGGTGCTTGCGGTCGGAGTCCACGGTCCGCGCCACGAAGCCCGCCTCCGCGCCCAAGGCCAACGAGACCGGGTTGAAGGGATGGTCCAGCGAGCCCACCGGCGAGGACTTGGTGATCTTCCCGGCCTCGGACGTGGGGGAGTACTGGCCCTTCGTCAACCCGTAGATCCGGTTGTTGAACAGCAGGATGTTGATGTTGACGTTGCGGCGCAGCGCGTGGATGAGGTGGTTTCCGCCGATGGACAGGCCGTCGCCGTCACCGGTGACCACCCACACGGACAGGTCGGGACGGCTGGTCGCCAGCCCCGTGGCGATCGCCGGGGCACGCCCGTGGATCGAGTGCATGCCGTAGGTGCTCAGGTAGTACGGGAAGCGCGAGGAGCAGCCGATCCCGGACACCATCACGATGTTCTCGCGTGGTACGCCCAGCTGGGGCAGGAAGGACTGGAAGGCGGCGAGGACCGCGTAGTCACCGCACCCCGGGCACCAACGCACGTCCTGGTCGGACTTGAAGTCCTTCATCTTGTACGCGGTGTCCGTCTTCGGGACCAGCCGAAGGCCGGCCAGTTCGCCCTCGTGGCTCAAGTTCTCAGTCACGGTCGATGACCTCCTGCAGCACATCCGCGAGTTCTTCGGCCTTGAACGGTAGGCCGCGGACCTTGTTGTAGCCGATGACGTCCACCAGGTACCGGCCCCGCAGCAGCAGCGACAGCTGACCCAGGTTGATCTCCGGGACCACGACCCGGTCGTAGCCCCGCAGGACTTCGCCCAGGTTGGCCGGGAACGGGTTGAGGTGGCGCAGGTGGGCCTGGGCCACCCGGCCGCCCGCGCGCCGCACCCGGCGCACGCCCGCGGTGATCGACCCGTAGGTGCCGCCCCAGCCCAATACGAGGACCTTGGCGTCCCCGGTCGGGTCGGACACCTCCAGCTCGGGGATGTCCCGGGCGATCGCGTCGACCTTGCCCTGGCGGGTGCGCACCATGAGGTCGTGGTTGGTCGGCGTGTACGAGATGTCGCCGCTCTCCGCGTGCTTCTCGATCCCGCCGATGCGGTGTTCCAGCCCCGCCGTGCCCGGTACCGCCCATGGGCGGGCCAGCGTCTCCTCCTCGCGGAGGTACGGCAGGTACCCACCGTCCGGGCCGTTGGGTTCGGTGGCGAAGGAGGGGTCGATGACCGGCAGCTCCGACACCTGGGGCAGCCGCCACGGCTCCGAACCGTTGGCCAGGTACCCGTCGGAGAGCATCACCACCGGGGTCCGGTACTTCACCGCCAACCGGGTCGCCTCCAGTGCCGCGTCGAAGCAGTCCGCGGGGGAGGAGGGGGACACCACCGGCAGCGGTGACTCGCCGTTGCGCCCGTACATGGCCATCAGCAGGTCCGTCTGCTCGGTCTTGGTGGGCATGCCGGTACTCGGGCCGGCCCGCTGCACGTCGATGATGAGCAGCGGGAGTTCGGTCATCACGGCGAGGCCGACGGCCTCCTGCTTGAGCACCATGCCCGGGCCCGAGGTGGTCGTGACACCCAGGGAACCGCCGAACGCCGCGCCGAGGGCCGCGCCGACCCCCGCGATCTCGTCCTCGGCCTGGAAGGTGCGCACACCGAACCGCTTGTGCTTGGACAGCTCGTGCAGGATGTCCGAGGCCGGAGTGATCGGGTAGGAGCCCAGGAACAGCGGTAGGCCCGACTGCTTGGACCCCGCGATCAGCCCGTAGGCGGTGGCCAGGTTCCCGGTGATGTTCCGGTAGGTGCCCGCAGGGAGCTTCGCGGGTTTGACCTCGTAGGAGACCGCGAAGTCCTCGGTGGTCTCGCCGAAGTTCCAGCCGGCCTGGAACGCCGTGAGGTTGGCCGCCAGGATGTCCGGCTTGCTCGCGAACTTCGACTTCAGGAACGAGGTGGTCCCCTCCGTCGGCCGGTTGTACATCCAGGACAGCAGCCCCAGCGCGAACATGTTCTTCGCGCGCTGGGCGTCCTTCTTGGAGAGGTCGGTGTCAGCCAGGGCCGCCACCGTCATGGAGGTCAGGCCCACGGCGCTCACGTGGAACGCGTCCAGGGTCCCGTCCGTGAGCGGGTCGACCGAGTATCCGACCTTGGTCAGGCTGCGCTTGGTGAACTCGTCGGTGTTGACGATGACCGTGGCTCCCCGCGGCAGGTCGCCGAGGTTCGCCTTGAGCGCGGCGGGGTTCATCGCGACCAGAACGTCTGGGGCGTCCCCGGGCGTCATGATGTCGTGGTCGGCGAAGTGCAACTGGAAACTGGAGACCCCGGGAAGGGTGCCGGCGGGGGCCCGGATCTCCGCGGGGAAGTTCGGCAGGGTCGATAGGTCGTTGCCGAACGACGCGGTGTCCTGCGTGAAGCGGTCACCGGTCAACTGCATGCCGTCGCCGGAGTCTCCGGCGAAGCGGATGATGACCCGGTCGAGCTGTTCGATCTGTTTGGCCACTGAGATCGACGACCTCCTTGGTGAGCCGCCGGTCGTGACGGGCGGCGGCGCTCGGGTGTCTGCCCCCGGTCGGACCGCACCGTCGCGGGCCGGGAGTCTGGATCGGGGGCAAAGGGACAGCGTGGGCCCTCACGCGCGCTGAGTGCGCCAACCCAGCGCGGCGTTCTGCGGCTGTTGGACCGCGACCGGGTCGTCAGGCTGCGGACCATCAACGACACGGCCATCCGCACGCCTCGACGAGGAATCGTCCCGTCTTTTCGGTGCGCGGAGTGATAAGGGCCACGGTCGCACTATAGGTCGTCGACCCCACCCCAGGGCGAACCGGGTGGCCATAATCACAACCCGACCCGGTCCGTGGGAGGGATGTGACCGACAGCTGGTCACATGGGGAACGCAAGACGCCGACCCGCACGTTTGTCACCATGTACGCATCCAAAGCCGGGCAGCGGTGAACAGCGGAAGGAGAGGGCGTGCACGTCAACGCGATCCGCGCGGTCGGACTGTTCGTCGGCGCTTCGGTGTTCGTCGTCGTGGTCGGCTGGCTGTGCGGTGCGGAGAAGGGCGCCCAGATCTCGATCGCCCTCGTGGCCTGCGCCGCGATCCTCGTCTACCTGTTCGGGGACTCCCTTGCTCTGCGGGCCATGCGTGCCCGGCCGGTCAGCGAGATCGAACGCCCCGACCTCTACCGGATGGTCCGGGAACTGGCCACGACCGCCAAGCAGCCGATGCCGAAGCTGTACCTGTCGCCGGTCCGGTCACCCAATGCGTTCGCGGCCGGGAGCACCCCGCGCCGCGCCGCCCTGTGCTGCACCACGGGCCTCTTGCGGACCCTCAACGAACGTGAGCTGCGCGGGGTCCTGGCCCACGAACTGGCCCACATCCGTTCGCACGACACCTTGATCAGCTCGGTGGCGGCGACACTCACCGGACTCATCACCGCGCTCACGGTGGTCTCCTTCCTGCTCCCGCTGGGGGATTCGGAGGAGACGGACATGCCGAACCTGCTGGGCGGTCTGATGGTCGCCGTGCTGGCGCCGTTGGCGGCGATGGTCGTCTACTTCGGTGTGGGGCGCGCGCGGGAGTTCCGGGCCGACGAACGGGCGGCGGAGGTCACCGGGGACCCGTTGGGTCTGGCCGACGCGCTGCGCAAGCTGGAGTCCGGGAACCGGGCCTATCCGCTGCCCAGGGAACGCGCTCTGCTGGCCACCTCGCACCTGATGACCACGAACCCGTTCCCGGGTGCCGTAGGCCGCCTGTTCGCGGCGCACCCGCCGGTCCAGGAGCGCATTCGCCGGCTGCGGGAACTGCGCCGCAAGTGGGACCTGAACTGAAGGGACCACGGTAGGACAACGGACGGCGGCCGCCTGCCCCAAGAGGGGAGGGCGGCCGCCGTCCTTCCGCGAGGACCGGCCCTAGATCGTTGATGGGAAATCCCTGAAACGCCTGCGCCCAAGGCGAAGGGCGTCGAGGATCAGAGTGTGACCAATGACCTTGACGCCCTTCTGACAGCACTCTACGTCCATCTGGACGACGACGTGA
>NZ_BAAGZJ010000062.1:0-44768 GCF_054778635.1 Nocardiopsis nanhaiensis | reverse complement strand
CCTTGCGCTGATGGTACTGCCCTGTGGTGGGGTGGGAGAGTAGGTCGCTGCCACGGTTTTTCTTTGGGGGGTTGTTCCTGCGGGGGCGACCCCCCTTTTTTTTGTGTCCACTTGTGAACATGTGAATTTGAGGAAATCTGCTGGGTCCGCACTCGGGATCTGCGATCCCGGGGTGCTGGTGGGTGCTTTATCGGCGGATGGCAGAATTCTGTTATGACGAAGAAGATTCCCGCTGAGTTGTTGTCCGCTGCTGAAGCGGCGAAGGGCTTCATGCCTACGGATGAAGGGTTGGCCCTTTACGAGACTGCGTTGGAGTATGCCGACCAGGGTCCGATTGTGGAGATCGGGACCTATTGCGGTAAGTCGACCGTGTTCCTGGGTGCTGCTGCGCGGGTGACGGGGGCCAAGGTGATTACGGTGGATCACCATCGGGGGTCGGAGGAGCACCAGGAGGGCTGGGAGTACCACGATGCTGGGCTTGTTGATCCGGTTACCGGGAAGTTCGACACCCTTCCGCACTTCAGGCGCACGATGACCGAGGCGGGCTTGGACGATGTGGTCATCGCGATCGCGGGGGCGTCGGTCGATGTCGCTGGGGTCTGGGGTGCGGAGCTGGGGATGCTCTTCATCGACGGCGGCCACAGTGAGGCGGCGGCGCAGGACGACTATGCGGGCTGGACGCCGCATGTCGCCGTAGGGGGTGCGCTGGTGATCCATGACGTGTTCCCCAACCCGGAGGACGGAGGGCGCCCGCCCTACAACATCTACTGCCGGGCGCTCGACTCCGGGAGGTTCAGGGAGGTCCGCGTGGTCGGTTCTATGCGGGTTCTGGAGCGGATCGCCTGACGTAGGGCTATCGGCGCCGGAGCCTATGAGCCCGACGAATACGTACCTTCGGTGATCGTTCCCGCACACTGCCGAAAAGTGAGCTACCCAACATCCGGGTTGCGACACCTCTTCGGAAGGTAAGCCTTCGGTAAGAAGTGATCGTGCGGTTACGGATTCGGCCTTGACGCGGTTACGTGCGGGTATCGTGGCGGTGAGGGTGGAGCGATGGTGGCGATTTCCCCGAAATACCGCTTCAGTCCTGACTCGAACTGAACCAATCAGGGGCACCCGCGCGTCAAACACCAGGACGGCACGGTGCCGGACGTGATTTGCCATGGGGGCGGGGAGCTGAGCGAGAGCACATACGGCGGTGGCGGGACGGATGGACAGCGTCCCGACTCGGACACGCCGGAGACGAACGACACCTCTGCTGAGGAGCTGTCCAGTCAGGCGAAGCCCCAGGGTGATGACGAACCCACCACTAGCGAGGAAGGACCCGGCGGGGCAACCCCAGCGGAGGACGCTGACTCCGGTGACCAACCCGAACCGGAGTTCCTTCCTGGGGCGATCACTTTCAAGACGAGCGGTACGTTTTTCCGTGACCGCGTGGCAGAAACCCTTGCGTCACAGGGATTCGAACCCGGTGATGTGAGTTCCCCGGACTCGGGCGACCAGGGGGACCAGGCCGCTGATGACTCCGAGGAGAGCGCGAGTGCCCCGGAGGAAGGGGCTGAGGGCGCGCAGACGGCTGCTGAAACGGTCGCCGAGGAGGCTTCCGAGCCCGTGTCGGACGTGACCGAGGAAGCCGAAACTGAGGCGGCCTCGGCTGGTACGGACGACGAAACGGTGTCCGAGGCGGCTGCTGGGCCTGAGCCTGATGGTGCTGGGGATGAGGCCCCGGCTACTGAGGCGGTGCCGGTTGCCGGTGACTCCGCTGAGCAGGGCAGCGGCCAGGAGACCCCAGCCGAAACGGTGACCGAACCCGTTTCGGGGAAGGAGTCGGCCACTGAGAGCGAGGCTGACTCCGGGGGAGACCCCGAGGCTGTGGCTGCTGCGGCTGCTGTTGCAGATGTGGCCGATGCCGGTCCCGAGACTGAGGCCGGTCCCAAGACTGAGGCCTTGCACCCTGAGGGCGATGGCAGGGCTGATGAGGCCATGCCCGCTCCCGGGGCCGGGGCGGTCGCCTTTGCTGCTCCGCCTCCGGAAGGCGAGGGCAAGGCTGCGGAGCCGGCGGGGGCAGGTAAGGCCCCTGAGCCGCCGGAGGGGGCAAGTCAAGCCGCTGAGTCGGATGCCTCCATGTGGCCCGAGCCCCAGCGGTTGTCCGACTACGCCTCAGAGCAGCCCGAAGGGGAGGAAGCGGGCGCCGCTGCCGGTGCTGCTGGCGGTGCCGCCGCTGCCGGGGGGCCCGATGGCCCCAAGGGGTCCGGGAAGAAGAAGCAGCGCAAGAAGAAGCCGCTGTGGCGGCGGATCCTGACGGTTTCCCTGATCGTCACCGGCCTGGTCGTCATCGCGGGCGCTGGGGCGTTCGCGTTCCTCTATGCCACCGTCGAGGTGCCGGACGCCGCCAAGGCCGACGCGGTCGAGCAGGGTTCGACCTTCTACTTCGCGGACGGCGAGACCGAGTTCGCCTACCGGGGTACGGACCGCGACGTCATCGACTACGACGAGATGGTCGAGGGCGGCGACCACGTCGTGGAGGCGGTCATCTCCGCCGAGGACCGTGGATTCTGGACGGAGCCCGGGGTCTCGGTGAGCGGTACCGCACGCGCTGTGTGGTCCACGATCACCGGTGAGCAGGTCCAGGGCGGTTCGACTGTCACCCAGCAGATGGTGCGCAACTACTACGAGGGCGTCTCTCTCGACCAGACCGTGGCCCGCAAGATCCAGGAGATCATCATCTCCATCAAGGTGGACCAGAGCGAGGACAAGGAGTGGGTGATGGAGCAGTACCTCAACACCATCTACTTCGGTCGCATGTCCTACGGTGTCCAGGCCGCGGCGCAGGCGTACTACCACAAGGACGTCGACGAGCTCGAAGCCGAGGAGGCCGCCTTCCTTGCCGCCGCGATCCAGCAGCCGACCCGGTTCGGGCAGGCTGACGTGGAGACCACCCCGGCGATGGAAAACCGCTGGGAGTACGTCATCGACGGCATGGTGACGACGGGGGCGATCACCCAGGCCGAGGCCGACGAGATGGAGTTCCCGGCCCCTGAGCCGGACCGTCCGATGGACGGCGCCGACATCAGCGGCTACAAGGGCTACATGCTCCAGGAAGCCATGAGCGAGCTGGACGACCTCGGGTACACCGAGGACCACATCAACCGCCAGGGTTTCAAGGTCGTCACCACCTTCGACGAGGACATGATGGACGCCGCCTACGAGGCGGTGGAGGAGATGGTCCCGCCGGAGGAGCTGCCCGAGGGCGTCAACCTCGGCCTGACCACGGTCGACCCCTCGACCGGGGAGGTCCTCGCCTTCTACGGCGGGCACGACTACGTGGAGAACCAGTACGACAGCTCCTTCCGCGGCGCCGCCCAGGCCGGTTCGGCGTTCAAGCCCTATGTGCTGGCCACCGCCTTGGAACAGGGCTACGGCCTCAACTCCAGGGTGGACGGCACCGGTCCGCGTGACGTGGGGGGCTCCCGGGTGCAGAACGCCGGCAACGACCCGGGCAGCGTCATGACGCTCACTCAGGCCACGACGGTCTCCAACAACCTCGGCTTCGTGGAGCTGGCCCAGGAGGTCGGGTTCGAGGAGATCCGCGACACTGCCTACGACGTGGGCCTGCCCCAAGGCAGTATCGGTGACGACCAGCTGGTCCCGGTCATGCCGCTGGGTGCCACGAGCGTCCGCCCGGTCGACCAGGCCAGCGGGTTCGGGACCTTCGCCAACGGCGGCGTGCACATGGAGGCGCACGTCATCAAGGAGATCGTCAACACGGACGGTGGGAACGAGCGGCCGGAGATCGAGGGACAGCGCGCCCTCGAGGAGTCGACCGCCGCGGACGTCACCTATGCCATGGAGCAGGCGGTCAACAGTGGCACCGGTACCTCGGCGCGGCTGTACGACCACCCCGTCGCCGGCAAGACCGGTACTACCGACGGCAGCGTGGCTGCCTGGTTCGCCGGGTACACACCGCAGCTGTCCACGGCGGTCGGTGTCTACAGCGGTAACAACGAGAGCTTCAGTATCCCGGGGCACAACATCTCCGGTGGCGGCCTGCCCGCTTCGCTGTGGAACTCGTACATGAGCCGCGCGATGGAAGGCTACGAGCGCGAGTCGTTCCCCGGCCCGGAGTTCGACGGCACCACGGAGAACTGGGCGCCGGAGCCTGCTACAGAGGAGCCGCAGGAGCCTCAGGACCCCGGTGACAACGGTCAGCCCGAAGAGCCCGTGGAGCCGGTCGAGCCGGAAGAGCCGGTGGAGCCCGAGCCGGAGGAGCCGGTCGAGCCGGAAGATCCGGAAGAGCCGGTGGAGCCCGAGGACCCGGAGGAACCCGGGATCCCCGAGCCCCCGCCGAGCCGGGACGGTGACAACGGCTAGGCCGTAGCGAGAGAGGGCCCCGGTACCGAGGTTGAGCTGCTCGGTACCGGGGCCCTTGCTCTGCCGGGGTCAGACGCCTACGGGTTCCGGTTCCCAGGTGTGCAGGAACACCCGGGAACCGGCCGTGCTCCGGGTGAGCGCGTCCACGGCCAGGATGATCGCGGCCGACGTCCAGGTACTGCGCTCCACCGGCCAGCGCACCTGCTCGGCGAACTGGTAGCCGGTCCAGTAGACGCCGTCGTCGGCGTCGCGCAGGTGCTGGACCTCGCGCAGGATCCGCACAGCCGTCTCCGTGTCGCCCATGGAGGCCAGGGCCATGACCAGCTCCGAGGACTCCGCCGCGGTGACCCAGGGCTGGTCGCTCACGCAGCGCACGCCCAGGCCGGGCATCACGAAGGTGTCCCAGCGTTCGGCGATCCGGGCCTTGGCCCTCTCGTCCCGCACGGCACCGCCGAGTACCGGGTAGAACCAGTCCATCGAGAAACGGGAGCGGTCGGCGAACAGCCCCTCGTCCTCGTTGATGAGGGCGGCCAGGGTGTCCGCGGCGGCCGACCACTGGGGCCGCTCACGCCCCAGCCGCGAGCCCAGGGCGGCGCCGCAGCGCAGCGCGTGGTGCACGCTCGCGCACACGGTCAGCAGCGCGTGATCGCCCGGAGAGCCGTCCTCGTCGCGGGCCCACAGGATCTCTCCGCGCGTGCCGCGCAGGGCGAGCACGAATTCCAGGCCGCCCTCGACCACCGGCCACATGCGCTCGGCGAACGCGGTGTCGCCGGTGGTGAGGAGGTGGTGGAAGAGGCCCACCGCCGGGTAGGCGGCGTGGTTGGCCTCGCGCAGCTCCGTGGCGGCCGATCCCTGGCGGAACTTGGCGGGCCAGCCGCCGTCCGCGTGTCGGCTGCCGTCGAGCCACAGGTAGGCGCGCCGGGCCGCTTCGGCGTGCTCGGGGACGAGGAGGCCGGTAACGGTCAGGGCCATGGCGCACTCCACGTGGTCCCATACGTCGGTGTGGCCGCCGGGGAACCACGGGATCGCTCCGTCGGGCTCCTGACTGGTCGCTAGGTAGTCCGCGGACCGGTAGAGCTGGTCGGCGCTCAGAACGCCGGGCAGGTGGAGTGCGTCGGGGTCGGAGGTCGTCGGCACGGGACGGTGCGCGGCGGCCATCAGGAGTCCGTGTCGAGGTGCGGTTTGCGTACGTACACGATGACGCTCTTGCCGATGACCGGGTTGAGCAGCCGCTCCGCGACCCGGGTCACCTTCGGAGCCTGGAGCATGTCCCACACCAGCAGCTCGTGGTAGGCCTTGGCCATCGGGTGGTCGTCGTTGTCGGTGCCCACCGCGCACTTGATCCACCAGTACGGCGCGTGCAGCGCGTGTGCGTGGTGGTGCGGGCCGATCGCGAACCCGGTGGCCTTGAGCTTGGCCTCCAACTCGGCGCGCGTGTAGATGCGGATGTGGCCGCCCTCGTTGGTGTGGTAATCCTCCGAGAGGGCCCAGCAGAGGCGCTCGGGCAGGAAGCTGGGCACGGTCACGGCGGCGACGCCCCCGGGCCTAAGGACCCGGTAGAGCTCCTTCATGGCGGCCGTGTCGTGCGGCAGGTGCTCGAAGATCTCGGCGGCGACGACACGGTCGAAGCTGTTGTCGTCGAAGGGCATGTCGAGGGCGTCGCCCTTGACGGTCTCGGCCTTGGCGGACTCGGGGGCCTCGCCCTCCTGGGCCATGGCCGCGAACATGGTCTCGACCTCGGCGAGGTCGCTCACGTTCTGGTCGAAGGCCACGACGTCGGCGCCCCGACGGTAGATCTCGAAGGCGTGGCGGCCGCCGCCGCAACCGAGGTCGAGAACACGGTGGCCCGAGCCGACGGGGAACAGGTTGAAGTCGACGGTGATCAGTGGAGGCTCCCTAAGGATGGTGCTGCGGGTCGTGGTGTGCGCGGCCTGCCGGGTCAGGAACCGTTCGCGCGGGCCCGCACGGGCGCGGGCCGGTGTTGCTCGTCGCCGGTACCGGCACCGGCCCCCGTGACGGCCTTGATGGTGGAGGCGTAGCGCTGAGCGGTCAACTCGGCCACGGCCCTCCAGGTGAAGCGCTCCTGGACACGGCGCCAGGCCGCGGCGCTCATGCGCTCGCGCTCGGCGCCGTCGTCGAACAGGGAGGCGAGTTCGGCGGCCAGCAGTTCAGGGTCGCCGGGGGCGATCAGGCGCCCGGCGTCGCCGTCGGTACCGACGACCTCGGGCAGGGCTCCCGCGTGGCTGGCGACCAGCGGGGTGCCGCAGGCCATGGCCTCCACGGCGGGGAGGGAGAAACCCTCGTAGAAGGACGGGACGACCGCGACCTGGGCGCTGGAGATGAGTTCGCCCAGCTCCTGGTCGCCGATGCCGCTGACGAACTCCACCCGGTCGCGCAGGTTCAGTTCGTCGACGAGCTGGTCGGTGGGGCCACCCGGTTTGGGTTTGCTGACGATGGTCAGGGTGACGTCGCGTTCGGTGGCCAGCTTGGCGGCGGCGCGCAGTAGGATGCCCACGCCCTTGAGCGGGCTGTCGGCGCTGGCGGTGCACACGATGCGGCCCGGGACGCGCTCCGCGTCGGGGCGGGGGTGGAAGTAGCGGGTGTCGACCCCGAGCGGGGTGACCTCCATCGCGTGGGGGTCGACGCCGAACTCCTGGGCGATGTCGTCCGCCGAGGACTGGGAGGGCACCAGGATCGGGTTGAGTTTGCGGGCCACCTTGGCCTGCATCTTGACGAACCCGTACCAGCGGCGCTTGGAGAGCTTCTGGAAGCCCTTGGCCTCTTCGAGCTCGATGCGGCGGTCCACGCTGATGGGGTGGTGGATGGTGGTGACCAGGGGGATGCCCGCGGATCTGATGCCGAGCAGGCCCCAGCCGAGGGTCTGGTTGTCGTGCACGACGTCGAACTCGCCCAGGCGGCGGCGCAGTTCGCGGTTGGCCCGCAGGGAGTAGGTGAGGGGTTCGGGGAACCCGGCGGTCCACATGGTGGCGACTTCGAGGACGTCGATCCAGTCGCGCCACTGGCGTACCGGCGGCGCCTTGAACGGGTTGACGTCGTTGTAGAGGTCGAGGGAGGGGAGCTTCTCCAGGGTGACGCCCTCGTCGAGTACGGGGTAGGGCTGTCCGGAGAAGACGGTGACCTCGTGCCCGAGTGCGGCCAGTTCGCGTGACAGGTGGCGTACGTAGACGCCCTGTCCACCGACGTGCTGCTTGCTTCGGTACGACAGGAGGGCGACGCGCAGAGGGCGGTCGCCGGATGGCCGTGGGGTCGGTCCCGTGCTTGTGCCCGACTGGGTCAAGAGTCCACCTCTTCGTTGGGTCGTGCCCGGTCGCCGCCGTGTACCGCCAAGGTGCAGGCGGAGCGAAGGGCGTCGTCCGAAGGGCGAGTGGGGTCGCCGGTGGGACGGTGGGCGCCCCCATATGTTACTCGTGAGTTCAATCAGGGTCGGCGCCGGGCTGCAGGTACAGGGGATCCTATTCGGGGTCGCGCTACCCGGCGACGCTGGCCCAACGGGGCAGGTCCGGTGAGTCGTTCCGCCTGACCATGCCGCGCTCCTCCAGCAGGCGCAGGTGCGCCGCGGTCTCGGAGGCGGCCATGTGCCGGGCCAACAGGCGCATGTCCTCCCAGGGGCGCCGCCACTCCAGGCGCGAGGTGAGCTCCCACAGGGTAGTGGGTCCCTGGGAGACCAGGCGGGCCATGGATTCCAGACGCTCCTCGTGGTGCTCGATGATCGCGTCGGTGCGCTCGGCGAGGTTGGAGAAGCGCTTCTCGTGTGAGGGAAGACATAGCATGCGATCGGCCTCGGGCATGCGCCCCGTCCGGGCCTGGGAGGCGAGGAAGTCCCCGAGGGGGTCGCCTTCGGTGGAGTCGATCGGGAACTGGCCCACGTGAGGTGTGATGCGGGGCAGGACGTGGTCGCCGGTGAAGAGGAAGTCGCGCTCGGCGAGGTGCAGGCACAGGTGGCCAGGGGTGTGGCCGGGGGTCCATACGGCGCGCAGGTCCAGGCCCGGGACGTCGACGCGCTCGCCGTCCCCGAGCGGGAGGTCGGGAAGCGCGGGGGACTGGAAGACGTTGGGGGAGCTTCGGAGTTCCTCGATGTCCTCGTCGGGGAAGCCCGCGCGGGTCATCTGGTCGAGGACGGAGGCGCCCCGCTCGTCGTCGCTGCGTTCGGACAGCCGCAGGAGGACGTCGATGTCGGAGGGGTGCATCGCGACCCAGGCGTCCGAGGCCTCGCGCAGGCGGCCGGTGAGTCCGGAGTGGTCGGGGTGGAAGTGGGTGAGGACGGCGCCCTGGACCTCGCCGACGCTGTGCCCGGTCTGTTTGAGGCCGCTGACCAGTGCGTCCCACGCGTCGTCGTGGTTCCATCCGGTGTCGACGAGGACCGGGCCGCCCGGCGCGGAGATGACGTAGACGTAGGTGAATCCGATCGGGTTGCCGGGGACGGGCACGGGGACGCTCCACAGTCCCCCGCCTAGGTCCTCTACCGGCGGTACTTCTCGCATCCTGGGCGACCTCTCCACTGGAAACCGAATCTGGTTCGATTCTAGGGAAGGGGCCCGCGGGGGTGGAGGGCGGAGGGTCTCCTGTCGCGGAAGAGTGGTCTGTACCTTCTTCGCCAGGTAAAATAGAACATATTCTACAAAGGTGGGGAGGCCGACCTGAAAGCTCGGGCCAAGGTCTCGTATTGCCTTTGCTACGTCGGGCAATGAGGCGTGGATCATGGGTTCGAAGCGCTGCACGAGAGGGAAGCCGTTAGATAACGTGTTCTCGCAAGGCCGGTTGTCAGGGTAAGACCGGCCCGGAGAGCTGGCCCTCGGTCAGACGCGCACTGTAGACGCGCGGACCGGTGACGAATGGGAGAGACCCTGTGGCGGTGCAGGCACCGATCGGAACGATGACGAGGAGTCAGACCCAACGTCGTCGACGCATCGTCCAGACCGCGGCCGCGCTGGCCGTGCGCGGCGGCGTCGAGGCCATGCAGATGCGTTCGGTCGCCGAACGCGCCGGCGTCGCGCTCGGGACGCTCTACCGCTACTTCCCCTCGAAGATGGACCTCGTCGTTGCCGTCGTCACCGAGGAACTCGACCTTCTGGAAAGCGGCATCGTCCGCCGTCCCCCCACCGCAGAAACCGCGGCGGGACGCGCCGTGGACGTGCTGCTCCGCGCCACCCGCGGCCTCATGCGCGAGCCCGAGCTCGCCGACGCCCTCGTACGGTCCCTCATCATGGCCGAGGTCAAGTTCGAGCTGGACGTGCGCATCAGCGACCTGGTGTGGCGGGTGGCCACCGGCAACCTCGAGGGAGCGGACACCACCGCGGCCGACAGCGTCGACGACCACGTGGACCGGGACAGCACCGGCTACGTCCTGATCGGCTCGCTCACCAGCGTGTGGACCTTCGAGCTGGTGGAGGTGCTCAAGGGCCGCCGCGACGTCGACGAGGTCGAGCGCCGCCTGCAGATCGCCGCAGAGCGCCTGCTCGCCACTTTCTGACGCCTGCTCGTTTCCGTCCGGCCCGGACTCAGCCGCCGCCTGTCAGCAGCCCCAGCAGTCCGCTGAGCAGTCCGCCCGAACCGTCATCGGGATTCTCGCCCTCGGGCCCGTCCCCGGGGGCTTCGTCGTCCTCGGGATCCTGGCCGCCGCCGTGGTCGGGAGGGCTGCCGGGCCCCGAGGGCTCGGGCGGTTCCGGCGCGGCACTCGGCTGCCCCTCCGGCTCCTCTTCCGTGCCCTCTTGGGATTCGTTGTCGGTCGGCTCGGCCTCGGGCTGCGGTGTGCTGGGCTCCTCAGGCGCCGCGTCCCCCCGCCCCGCCTCCTCTTCCACGGACCCGCCGGAGCTCGAGGCCGTGGTCGGTTCAGCCCCCGGCTTGCCGTCGGAGGCCGTCGAAGCGGCCTCCACCTCGGACATACCGGGGCGCTGCCCTGTGTCCGCGGGGCCCGCGTCGATCACGGTGGAGGGGCCGCCCACGGCGCTCGCCCACCACCACAGGCCGACCGCGACCACGACCGTGGCAAGCCCGGATACTGCGGGCAGGGGCCAGCGCCGCCGCTCGGTCCCGGTGACCTCGTCGAGGGGGTCGTGGTCCGGTGCCGGCAGCGGCGAGCGCGCGTCGTCGTGCACGGGATGGTCGGCGCTGGTCACCCGGTCCCCGGGCAGGGCGCGGGGGAGCGGGACGTCATCGCTGCCGTTCCCCGCGGGCACCTCGGCCACCGGGGCAGTGAGCGGGCGTGCGCGGTGGATCGGATAACCGTCGGAGGTGAGGGGACGCATGTCCGCGGCGATCCGCGAGCGGGCCTCGGCCGCTTCGGGCGCGGTACAGGTGTGCAGGACCCGGGCGCGCAGGCCGGGCGGGGGACCGGGCGGCCGGAGCAGGGCCAGCGCGGAGGAGACCCGCTGCACCTGGGTGCGCCAGACGGCACCGGGGAATTCCTCCTCGGGGTCGTCGGGATCACCCCCGGGAGCACCGGTATCGCCGGAGCCCTCGGCATCGCCTGGGTCGCGGGTCTCGTGGGAGGAACCGGGGCCGTCGGGAAGGTCGGGTCCGCTCGCCGGTATGCCCTCGATCCCCTCCGCGGCCCGGCGGATCGCGGAGCGGGACAGCTCAGCGCAGATCCGTGGGTCAAGGCCCAGGACCCGGGACACGGCAGAGGCGGGCAGGGCGTGCCGCAGGTTGAGTTCGACCAGTTCGCGGTGGCTCGCGGGCAACCTGGAGAACATGCGTGCGACCGGGGTCTCCTCGGGCACCGTGGCCAGGCGCGTGTAGGGGCAGGTCTGCGCGAAGCCGCGGCGCTGACAGGCGGCGCGGACGAGGGCGTAGAGCCAGGGGCCCCGGTCGGCGGGATCGGCGCGCTCGGAGTCGAGCCCGACCCCGGCCACCAGTGCTTCGTGTACCGCGTCGGTGACCGGGTCGTCGTCCGTGCCGGGGGAACCGCCGCCCAACAGAGACCACGCGTACCGGTACAGCGGCTGCGCGAAGGCGTCGTGCACCGCCTCGACGGTGCCGACTGCCGGTACGTCTGTTTCGTTGCCTCTGGTCACGATTCTCCCCCCACTTCTGTGGTGACGCTAGCGAGAGGAGGCCGGTGGCGTGGGTGAATCGATCAGCTGTGGCCTGAAGGTAAGACTTCTGTTACCGTCGCGGATGTCTTAAGCGAACATCAGCATTCCGTGCATTTGTGCACGAAAGGTCCGTGACGGTGTCACCACAACCTGGGTTGGGTGTCCTGACGACGGTGCCGGAGCTTCTTTCCGCCTTTGCGGTCTTGCGCCACCGGCCCGCCCCGCACCCGCCCTGCGGCGGGTGCGGGTGGTGCGGGCCCTACGGTCGGCTCCACGGGCCTTCGGAGCCCTCGCTCCCCGGTCTCCGGCCACTCCGGTACCGGTACTGCCCACCTGCGCCGCCAGGGCGGCGAGGTTGCGTGCTGCGTTGACATCCCGGTCCAGCACGAGGGGACATGCGTCGCAGTCGAACACCCGGACGTGCAGCGGCAGCTTGGCTTTCGTCGCCCCGCACCCCGAGCAGGTCTTACTACTGGCGAACCACCGGTCGGCCACCACCAGGCGCCCGCCATTCCAGGTGGTCTTGTAGTCCAGTTGGCGGCGGATCTGCCCGAACCCCGCATCATGGATGCGGCGGGCCAGACGCCGGTTCTTGACCATCCCGGCCACGTTCAGATCCTCCACCACCACTGTGCCGTACTCCCCGGCCAACGCAGTGGTCAGGTGGTGCAGCGCGTCGGTGCGCACATTCGCCACCCGGTGGTGCACCCTGTTGCGGGCCCGGTCGGCCTTGACCCACCGCTTCGAGGGAGGGCGCCCGGTGCTTGGACTTGGGCCGCGGTACCCCCACCTTCGGACCTTTGCGATCGCCCCGCTTGGCGGCGGCATAGGCATCGAAGCCGGCGGCGGCGCCTGCTAGGCCGGTGTTGTAGGCCTCCTTGGAGTTGTCGGCCCACCAGGAGGCGAACCGGGGATCCTGCCTCTTTGCGGCGTTGAAGGCCCGCCGCAGGCTGGGCAGCGACCAGGACCGCCACGGGGTGCGCTCGGACTCAGCAACCCCGTAGGAGGCCTCGGCCGCGCGCTGGTCCCAGGTGGCCAGGACGTGGTTGCGGGCCCAGTTGAAGTCCGTCCGGGCCCCTCCGCAGTGCGAGCGCAACCGCTGCTCGGTCTCGGACCCCGGGTCCAGGGCGAAGGTGAAGGCCTGGACCGCGTGCCCGGGGCGGGGCTGAAACCCCCGCTTCTTCTTCGGCTTCTTCTTGCCTTCCGGCTGCTGTTCGGCTTGGTGTGGGGCGGTCTCGGCCACGGGTTCCACCCCCTCCCCCTGCGCCTCGTTCGTCTCGTTCACACGTTCGAGAAAGACGTTAGCGAAACAGGTGGGCCCGTGTGGGGGAATCGGCGAACTCCCCCTGATTCTTTTCTCCGGGGTGAACCGTTCCCAGTGCCTGGCTCTTCAACGGCAGCCTGCGGCCATAGTGCTGTGTGTTGACAAAAGTGGATGGTTGCTGAGGGAACACGGAACAGCTCACAACCCCAAGGGCGAGGGGCGGGGCCCGGACCAGTGCCCCGCCCCGCCCCGGCGGACCGGTGCCCGAGCGCTACTCGCCGCCCCTGGAGGGCTGCCCGATCTCGACCATGCGCTCGACGGAGCGGCGGGCGCGCTCCGTGGTCTCGGCGCCGACCGTGATCTCGCTCGTGCCGTGGCGGAGCGAGTTCAGCAGCTTGTCGGCGTCGATCATCTTCATGTAGTGGCACTCGGCCCGAGAATTGACCGCCTCGAACTCCGTCGTGGAGTTCGCGTTGCGCAGCTGGTGCAGCATGCCGGTCTCGGTGGCGATGAGCACCTTCGGGGCAGTGGTGTTCTCGGCGGCGGTCAGCATGCCGCCGGTGGAGAGCACCTTGACCCGGTCCTCGGGCACCGCGCCGCTGCCGACCAGGTAGAGGGCGGAGGTTGCGCAGCCGCACTCGGGGTGGACGTACACCTCGGCGTCGGGCTCGGAGTCCACGCGCTCGCGCAGGGTGTGGCCGTCGATCCCGGCGTGGACGTGGCACTCGCCCATCCAGATGTGGATGTTCTCGCGGCCGGTGACCCGCTTGACGTGGGCGCCCAGGAACTGGTCGGGGAGGAACAGGATCTCCCGGTCCTCGGGGATGGAGCGGATGACGTCCGCCGCGTTGGAGGACGTGCAGCAGATGTCGGTCTCGGCCTTCACCGCGGCGGTGGTGTTGACGTAGGCGACGACGACCGCGCCGGGGTGCTCGGCCTTCCAGGCGCGCACGTCCGCGGCGGTGATGGTGTCGGCGAGCGAGCATCCG
The DNA here is from genome assembly GCF_054778635.1 of Nocardiopsis nanhaiensis. NCBI lineage: Bacteria > Bacillati > Actinomycetota > Actinomycetes > Streptosporangiales > Nocardiopsidaceae > Nocardiopsis > Nocardiopsis nanhaiensis. The sequence goes on along the minus strand of NZ_BAAGZJ010000062.1, from coordinate 31,089 downwards.
GCGTTGGGGTCGGGCAGCAGGATGGTCTTCTCGGGCGCGAGGATCTTGGCGGTCTCGGCCATGAAGTGCACACCGCAGAAGACGATGGTGCTGGCGTCGACGCTCGCCGCGAGTCGGGACAGGGCGAGGGAGTCGCCGGTGTGGTGGGCGACGTCCTGGATTTCCGGGCGCTGGTAGTTGTGCGCGAGGATGACAGCGTCGCGCTCCTCCGCCAGGCGGTGGACCTCGGCGGCCCATTCCTGCCTGGTCATGGTGTCTGCCGTAGCGGTGACCGATGCCATGTCCTACTACTTCCTTGAGGCTGTGGGCACGTCGTACGGGCGCCGTGCCGAGGGAGGTCAGTGCGGGAGTCCAAGTTTTTGTCTATCAGGCACAAACCTGATGAAGCTTAACATGGCGTGGAACGGAAGGGACAGGGTGGATATCCCGGAGGCAAACGGACAGGCCACGATGGCCGAAGCGAGCACGACCCCCGAGGCCGGTGCGGGCGGCGGGGGAGCCGTGCTGTCGGCACACGAGGCGCTCGCGGTCGTCCTGCAGATCCGCGGCGGAGAGCTGTGCGTGCTGCTCTGGCGGCGTGCCCTGCCGCCCTGCGAGGGGGAGTGGGCCCTGCCCGGCGGCCGCCTCGGAGCCGACGAGAACTTGGGTGCCTCGATCCGCCGCCAGCTCGCCCAGAAGGTCGACGTCCGCGACCTGAGCTACATGGAGCAGCTGGAAACGCGCAGCGACCCCGGTCGCGACCCCCAGCGGCGCACTCTCGCCACCGCCTACCTGGGGCTGGTGCCGGCCCACATCGACCCTGTGGTCCCCGAGGACACCGGATGGCACCCCGCCGCCGCCCTACCCCCGATGGCCTTCGACCACGCTTCCATCGTCCGGTCCGGTCGGCGCCGCCTCCGCTCGAAGCTGAGCTACACCAACGTCGGCTTCGCGCTGGCGCCGCCCGAGTTCACCATGTCGGAGCTGTCGGCCCACTACCGGGCCGCGCTCGGGCACGACGTGGCCGCCACCAACCTGCGCCGGGTCCTGCTGCGGCGCGGTCAGATCGAGGAGACGGGCCGCTCGGTGCCCTCCGGGCGCTCCGGAGGGCGGCCGGCCGCGCTGTTCCGCTTCCGCGCACGGGAGATGGAGGTCACCGACGCCTTCGCGGTGCTGCGCCCGCCCGAGCGGGGGTAGGGCGGGCGCGGGCCGGGCCGCGCGGGGGAGCGGGTTCCGACGGGGCCGCTGTGTACACTCCCTAACCGTGGCAATTCGTACTGTGGTGTTCGACGTCGGCGAGACGCTGATCGACGAGACTCGTATCTTCGCGCGCTGGGCGGACCGTTTCGGGATCCCGCACATGGCGTTCTTCGGCACCATCGGGGGCGTGATCGCTTCCGGCGGCACCCTCACCGACGGGTTCAGGCTGCTCGTGCCCGGCTTCGACCTCGAGGCCGAGAGTGTCCGCTGGCGTGCCGAAGACCCCGAGGGCGTGCGCGAGCACTTCGACGAGCGCGACCTCTATCCCGACGTGCGCCCCGCGTTCACCGACATGCGCGCTTGCGGGCTGTCCCTGGTCATCGCCGGGAACCAGCCGCCCGAGGCCGGGCCGACCCTGGCCGCCATGGAGCTGGGCGTCGACGGCATCGGGATCTCCGACGACTGGGGCGTGCAGAAACCCCAGCCGGTCTTCTTCGACCGGGTTGTGGACCTGGCTTCGCAAACCCGCCCCGGCATCACCGCGGAGGAAATCCTCTACGTGGGTGACCGCACCGACAACGACGTCCTGCCCGCCCGCCGCGCGGGGATGGCCACCGTCCTGCTGCGCCGGGGCATCTACGGTTACCGGCACTCGGCCACGCCCGACGCCAAGGCCGCCGACGTGGTGGTGGACGACCTCCACCAGCTCGCCGACTGGGTCGCCACCCGAGCCGCGGGCTGAACCGGCCCCGCCCTCGTGGATGTTCGGCCACAGGCCGTCGGCACCGGACGACCGACACCGGATGGCCGGTGCGGGAACTCGACTTCCATCATATCCCACCCTTAAGGTAGGAAAACTCTGAAAAGGGTGTGATGCGGCCCTGGGCCGCGTCGTACCGGTTTGCCCGAGCCGCACTCGGGTAACGTCGCAACGGCCTTCGGCCGGTCCGTTCCACACCCCGTGTCGGCCCGGCCGCCCCACCCCGTCACCAGCCCCGCCTTTGGAGACTCGATGATCACGTTCGAGGGCGCGACCAAGGTCTATCCCGACGGCACCGTCGCCGTCGACCACCTTGACCTGACCGTCGAGACCGGTGCGACCACGGTGTTCGTGGGTCCCTCAGGCAGCGGTAAGACCACCTCCCTGCGGATGATCAACCGCATGGTGGAGCTCTCCGAGGGACAGATCCGGATCGACGGTACGGACATCCGCGACCAGAACCCGGCCCAGCTGCGCCGTTCCATCGGTTACGTCATCCAGCAGGCCGGACTGTTTCCCCACCGGACCGTGCTGGACAACATCGCCACGGTCCCCCTGCTCCTCGGCTGGCGCCGCTCCAAGGCCCGCGCCCGCGCGAACGAGCTCCTAGAGCTGGTCGGGCTCGACTCGGCCCAGGCCAAGCGCTACCCGCACCAGCTCTCCGGGGGCCAGCAGCAGCGGGTCGGTGTAGCCCGCGCCCTGGCCGCCGACCCGCCCGTCCTCCTCATGGACGAGCCCTTCAGCGCTGTCGACCCGGTGGTGCGCACCAGCCTCCAGGACGAGCTCCTCCGGCTCCAGAACGACCTGCACAAGACCGTCGTGTTCGTCACCCACGACATCGACGAGGCCGTACGCCTGGGCGACCGGATCGCCGTGTTCCGCCCCGGCGGGGCGCTCGCCCAGTACGACACCCCCGAGCGTCTGCTTGCCCAACCGGTCGACGAGTCCGTCGAGGCCTTCGTCGGCTACGACCGGGGCGTGCGCCGCCTCTCGTTCTTTCCCGCACGTGAGCTCTCCCTGCGCCAGGACGTGGTCTTCGACGGTGAGGACCGGGTCGAACGGGCCCGCGACGCCGTCCTGGGCGATGGCGAACCGTGGGCGCTCGTGGTGGACGAGCGCCGCGCGCCCATGGGCTGGGTCAGCGCCGAACAGCTCGCCAGGGAACCGTCGGGGGTCAGCCTCGGAGACCTGGCACTCGCCCCCTACGGGCACACCTTCGACGTCGCGGTCGACTCCCTCCGGGCCGCGCTGGACGCGGCCGTGCTCTCCCCGGCGGGACGGGCTGTCGGCGTGGACGACGACGGCGGTGTCGTCGGGGTGGTGTCCCAAACGGACCTGGGCGCGGCGATCTGGTCGGTGTCCGAGTGAGCGCCGCCGACGGCTCCGGGGGAGCGCCCGCCCTGGAGTGGATACTGAGGATCGTCGACTGGGCCGTCACCAACTGGAGCTACCCCGGTGAGCCCGACCGCGGGATCCTGCCCCGCCTCACCGAGCACATGCGCCTCGCGTACCTGTCGATCCTCATCGGGCTGGTCCTCGCGCTCCCCTTGGGGCTGCTGTGCGTGCGCTTCCGGGCCTTCTACCCGCCCGTGCTCACGGGTGTGAACGTGCTCTACGCGGTGCCCTCGATCGCCCTGTTCTTCCTGATGCTGCCCTACACCGGGTTCAGCGACTGGACGGCGATCGTGCCGCTCGCCCTCTACACCTTGGTGATCCTCCTGCCCAACGTGGTGGACGGCCTGCGGCAGGTCCCCGAACACGTGCGCCAGGCCGCCGTGGCCATGGGTTTCGGCCCGCTGCGCCGCTTGGTGTTCGTGGAGACCCCGGTGGCGGTCCCGGTGATCATCGCCGGGCTGCGGGTGGCGTCGGTCGCCACCATCAGCATGGTCAGCGTCGCCTCCCTGGTGGGCTTGGGCGGGCTTGGCCAGCTCATCGTCAGCGAAGGGTTCCGCCGCCAGTTCGACGCACCCATCGTCGTGGGCATCGTCCTGTCCGTGCTGCTCGCCCTCGCGACCGACGCCGTCCTCGTCCTCGCCCAGCGCTTGCTCACCCCCTGGGCCCACACCGAGTCCCGGCGCTCCGCCCGTAGGCGGAGGGCGGCCCGGGCCAGAGCCACCGCTGCCGAGGGGGCCGCCCCCGCGGCCACCCAGGCCGGGAGGGCCGCACCACCCGCTGGCAGGGCCGCACCACCCACTGGGGACGCGGCGCCGTACTCAGGGGACGCCGCCGACCACCGGGAGACGCCGTGAACATCCTGACCATGCTGGTCGAGTGGTTCGCCGACCCGGCCCAGTGGACCGGCCCCGCCGGCATCCCCACCCGGCTCGCGGAGCACGCCTACTACTCCCTGATCGGGCTGCTGCTGTCCACGGCGATCGCCGTCCCGGTGGGCCTGCTGACGGGGCATACCGGGGTGGGCGGGTTCCTGACCACCAGCCTCGCCAACTTCGCCCGTGCGCTACCGACCATCGGGGTGCTGTTCCTCATCGTGCTACTGGCCGGTATCGGCCTCGTCCCGGTGGTGAGCGCCCTGGTCGCCTTGGCCGTCCCGCCCATCCTCGTCAACACCCATGAGGGGGTCAGGGGCGTCGACCCCCGGCTGAGAGACGCGGCCCTAGGCATGGGCATGCGCGGCCGGGAGGTCCTCTTCAAACTGGAGCTGCCGATGGCGGTGCCCCTCATCCTCATCGGGATGCGCACCGCTGCGGTCCAGGTCGTGGCCACCGCCACCATCGCCGCCTATGTCGGGGTCGGCGGCCTGGGCCGCTACATCGTCGACGGGCAGGCCCGCCAGGACCTGGCGATGCTGTTGGGCGGCTCCGTGCTCGTGGTGGCACTGGCCGTGCTCACCACGTTCCTGTTCGCCGGACTGCGACGCCTGCTCGTCGCACCCGGACTGCGCGCCGAGGCCGCTGCGGCGCGCTGAGCAGTACGGCCCCGGTCTACGACCTGGGGACACCAGCTTCTCAACGTAAGGAAAGCGAACATGGACAAGAGGCTCACCCTGATCGGGATCCCCTTGGCGGCCGCACTGTTGACCGCGTGCGGCGGTAGCGACCCCTTCGAGGAGGGGGCGGACGGCGACGACGAAGCCGCGGAAGGGGCCGTTGTGGTCGGATCAGCCGACTTCCCCGAGAGCGCGCTGCTCGCCGAACTCTACGGCCGGGCCATGGAAGCCGAGGGCGTGGAGGTCGAGTACCAGCTCAACATCGGCAGCCGGGAGGTGTACTACGACCAGATCGAGTCCGGTGCGCTCTCGGTCTTCCCCGAGTACAACGGCGGCATCCTGTTCTACCTCGACAGCGATGCGGTCATCGGCACCAGCGAGGAGACCAACGCCGCCATCGAGGAGGCCCTGCCCGACAACCTGGAGATCCTGGAGTCCTCCAGTGCCGAGAACAAGGACTCGGTGACCGTCACACAGGAGACCGCCGACGAGTACGGCCTCACCGACATCGGGGACCTCGCCGACGTGGCCGACGACATGGCCCTGGGCGCCCCCGCCGAGTTCGAGACCCGCCCTCAGGGGGTGCCGGGGCTCGAGTCGACCTACGGCGTCGAGTTCGGCGACTTCCGCTCGCTGGAGGCGGCGCTGATCGCGCAGTCACTGGCGGACGGCGACATCCAGGCCGGCAACCTGTTCACGACCGACCCGGTGATCGCGGTCGAGGACCTCGTGATCCTGGACGACCCGGAGAACCTGTTCGGGGCGCAGAACGTCACGCCGCTCATCGACGGCGACCAGGTGGACGAGACCGCGCGGGAGGCACTCGACACGGTGTCCGGCGCCCTGACGACCGAGGAGCTCACCGAGCTCAACGAGCGGGTCATCATCGACGACGAGAACCCCGCCGACGTCGCACAGGAGTGGCTGGAGGAACAGGGCATGGCCTCGTAACCGCGACCTGGCCGCTGCAAGCACGGTGCGGGCCACCGCGAGCCCGGCCTCCACTGAGGACGACCGCCACGGCGGGGCCCGGACCGACCAGCATCGTTGTTCGGAGCCGGGCCCAGCCGTTCGCGGTTGGTCAGCCGACGGAGTGGTACCGGCCGTTCCAGCGGACCATCGCCGGGGTGGGGCTGCCCGATCCCACCTCGGGCAGGCCGACCACGTCGGCGAAGAACACCATGTGGTCGCCGACCTCCACGCGCCGCCGCACCGAGCACTCCAGGGCGGCCAGGGCCCTGTCGAGGACGATCGCCCGGGTGCGCTCGCCGCGGTGGTGCGGCTCGCCCGACACCAGCAGCCGGGCACTCGGCCGGCCCTCGGCGGAGAACCGGCCGGCGATCGCCCGCAGGTCACCGGCGAGGACACTCACCGCGAAGGCGCCGACCTCCTCGACCACCTCAGCGACATAGCCGTCACCGGCCACGCTCAGCATCACGATCGGCGGATCCGCGGACACCGAGACGAAGGCGCTCACTGTCGCCCCGATGTCGTCGCGGCCGTCCGCGACGGTCACCACGCTCACCCCGCTCGGCAACAGCGCGATGCTCTCCAGATAGGCGCCGCTCGGAACACTCAACGGATCTCCATGGAGGGCATCGTCAGCGGGCCGGTCGCCGGCAGCCCCAGGTGTGCGGCCACGTGCGCCAAGGACCCCCAGGGGTTGAGCGCCGTCTGCGGCTCGGACGAGGCCAGGTCCTCGCTGGACTCGTGCTGGCGCAGCTGGTCCAACGGGTGCGACCGCGGGAACGTCCGCAGCGGCAGCGCACCCTGGCCCGCCTTGGCGCGCGCCAGCCGCACCGCGGTCTCGATCCCCCCGAGGTCGTCGACCAGACCCCGCTCGCGCGCGTCCGCGCCGCTCCAGATCCGCCCCTTGGCTACTTCGTGCGTCTGGTCCCAGGTCATGCCCCGGGCCGCGGCGACCTTGCCGACGAAGTCCTCGTAGACGGAGTCCAGGAGGGTGTTCACCCGCTCCCACTCGGAGTCGCTGAACCCCTCCTCGCTGTCGAACATGGCCGCGTGCGCGCCGGTCTGGACGGAGTCGGTCGTGATCCCGAAGCGCTCCTTGAGCTTGCCCAGGACCGGTTTGCCGGTGAGCACACCGATCGACCCCGTGATCGTGGCGGGCTGGGCCACGATCGAGTCCGAGCCCAGGGCCACGTAGTAGCCGCCCGAACCCGCGATGTCGCCCATCGCGGTGATGACGGGCTTGCCCGCCTTCGAGGTCAGCTCGGTCTCGCGGCGGATGGCGTCGGAGGCGATCGCGGAACCGCCGCCGCTGTCCACCCGGAACACCACCGCCTTGACCTGCGGGTCCTGTCGCGCGGCGCGGAAGGCCGCGCAGACGGTGTCCGAGCCCATCACCGTGCCGCCGCCGAGCGGCGAGCGGCGGCTCCTACCCAGGTTGATGGCACCGTTGGCGGAGATCAGAGCGATGTAGCCGGGGCCGCCGGCCATTTTCGGGCGGGGCGGCGGCGTGTGCTTGCGGTGGTAGCGGGAGACGAACTGCAGGGCGGGCTCGCGGCCGTCGTTCTCCGCCCTGACCTGCTCGTTCAGCTCCGTGTACACCTCGTCCCGGTACGCGAGCCGGTCCACCAGGCCCGCGTCCAGGGATTCCTGCCCCAGGATCGGTGCGCGGTCGATCAGCTCGCGCACCCGCTTCTCGGTCAGCCCGCGTCCCTTGGCCACGGCCTCGGCCAGCTGGTCCGACGTGGACACGACGATGCGTTCCGAGGCCTCACGGTGCGCGTCGGTGAAGGCGGTCTCGGTGTAGACGTTGATCGCGTTCTTGTACTCGTGGCGCGCCCCTGCCTCGAAGGTGACGTCGAGCTTGTCCAGGGCGCCCTTGAGGAAGGTGCTCCGCATCACCAGGCCGCTGAGTCCGACCAGTCCGGTCGGGGCGAGCACGACCTTGGCGAAGGCGCTGGCCAGGTAGTACGGCAGGTTCCCGTCCCCGGCCTCACCGAAGGTGTCGGCCCAGGCGACGGTGGGCTTGCCCGTGGAACGGAAGTCCGTGACGGCGTCGCGGAGCTCCTGCACCTTGGCGATACCCAGGGACCGGGCGTCGACCCGCACGATCAAGGCGGCGACCCCGGGGTCGCGCGCGCCTCTGCGGATCCCCTCGATGATGTCGAGGTACCGCTGCTTTCGGCGGTTCATGATCTGGCTGACCGGGTTGGATGGCGCTTCGTCGGCGACACCCTCCGTCAGGTCCAGCTCGAGCACCAGCGGGCCTTGGCGCCGCGGGCCGAACCGGTTGAGGGACAAGGGTTCCGTGATCTTCGCGAGGTCCACCATGGCCCCAGAGTAGTCGTGGAGGTTCCCCGGTGCGGTGGGTGTGTTGGGGACGCTATGGTCAACTGTGCTCCGGTCAGTCAGACGGGTGGTCCGGAGAACGTAGAGAAGGGCGGGCAAGCGATGGCGGGCACGACGGACAAGGTGCGGCAGCGGGCGAGGAGTGGCCGCGTGATTGCGACCGCGGCCGCGGCGGTTGCCCTGCTGGCCGTGGGTGCCTGCTCGGCTGAGGCCTCCGGGGAGGCCGAACTGGAGCGCGGTGAGAGCGGCATGATGCCCGCGATCGAGCCCCCGGGTCCGGAGGGGTTCGACAGCGCCGACGTCGCCGGGATCACCATCGACACCCCCGAGGACTGGGAGATCCAGAACGAGGGCGGCGAGCTGTGCATGACTCCTCCCGGGCAGAGCGCCTGCGCCTACGGATCGATCCAGCTGGTTCCCGAACAGGCCGCGAACCATCCCGAGGACTGGCCCAAGGAGGACGACGCCTTCTACGACGCCGACGGCTGGGCTGACAACACCGACAGCTGCCGCAGCCTCAACACCGCCGCCTCCGGCAACATCGGGGTCGACGACGCCCAGCTCACCTCCGGGCACGGCAACGTCTTCGAGCACGCGGACGGCCTCAAATCCCACCACTCGGTCTGGGACGTGACCTGCGACAACGACGACACCTTCGAGGTGCGCATGTGGTTCCTCCCGGAGAGCGACGTGCTGCTCTACGTCTGGTCCGCCGACGCCCAGCACAGCGCCGTCTACGAAGAGATCGCCGCGTCGATGGACACCACCGCCTACCGGGCCGACTCCTAACAGCTCAACCTCACCCCGCCAGCCCCCACGGATTGCTGGAACTGAGTGTCTTCGCAGTGTGCTTAGGCCATAGAGTCGGAAACACCGAAGCGGTCAACGGAACTTGATGGGGTGCATGCGCAGGTGACCACCATGGGAACGGCTGGACGGGTCGATCAGTACACGCTGGAGAACGGGTTGCGCCTGGTGACGGCCCCGGCCTCCACAGGCCAGGTCGCCTCGGTCAACCTCTGGTACGGAGTCGGGTCCCGCCACGAGGTGCCCGGGCGCACCGGCTTCGCGCACCTGTTCGAACACTTGATGTTCCAGGGCAGCGGCAACGTCACCAAGGGCGAGCACTTCGACGTGGTCGAGCGCCTGGGCGGTGACATCAACGCCTCCACCTCGACCGACCGGACCAACTACTTCGAGACGGTCCCCACGCACGCCCTGGACGCCATCCTGTGGCTGGAGGCGGACCGCCTGTCGACGCTGCGCGAGGGCATGACCCAGGAGGTCCTGGACAACCAGCGCGACGTCGTCAAGAACGAGCGCCGCCAGCGCTACGACAACCAGCCCTACGGAACGGCCCTGGAGCGCATCCTGCGCCTGGCCTACCCCGAGGGGCACCCGTACCACCACTCCACGATCGGCTCCATGGACGATCTGGACGCCGCCGACCTGGACTACGTCAAGTCGTTCCACAAGGCGCACTACGGCCCGGACAACTGCGTCCTGACCATCGTCAGCGACCTGGAGTCCGCGGACGTGCTCGCCCGTGTCGAGAAGTACTTCGGCAGCGTCCCCGCCAGGGAGTCCCTCCCCGAGGTTCCCGACTCCGCGCTGCACGCGCCGCTGGGCGGTCCGGTGCGTGACTCCGTCACCGAGACGGTCCCGGCCGCCGGCGTGTTCATCGGCTTCCGCGTCCCCTCCTACGGTGAGCGCGAGCACGACGTCGCCCACCTGGCCTCGGCCGTCCTCGGGCAGGGGCAGGGCAGCCGCCTGTACCGCTCGCTGGTCGTGGACCGGCCCATCGCCGCCGACGACGGCGGCGGCTCCGCGGACATCCTGCCGTTCCGCTACACGGACAGCCTGCTGCTGGTGAACATGCTCGCCCGTGAGGGCGTGGACGGTGACGTCCTGGAACAGGCCATCCGCGAGGAGGTCGCCAAGCTCGCCAGCGGGATCACCGACGAGGAGCTGGACCGCGCCCGCGCCGTCCTGGAGCGCGAGCACCTGCACTCCATCGCCAGCCCTTCAGGACTGGCCGACTCCATCGGCAACTGCACCCAGCTGCTCGGCGACCCCGAGCTCGCCTACACCTGGCCCCAGCGGTGGGCCGGCATCACCGCGGAAGAGGTCAGGGCCACCGCCGAGCGCCTGCTCGTCGACGGCAACATGCTCGTCGTCCGCTTCGACCCCGAGACCGCCACCGAGGCTGAGACGCTCGAGGTGGAAGCCGAGGCGGACGCCGCGGCCAACCAGGCCTAGCCGCCGAAGCTCCGTTACCGTCAAGCCGCAGAAAGAGCCGCAGAGCATGCAGCAGACCCGTCCGGACATCGGTGCCGCCGCGTCCTACACCTTTCCCAAGCCCCAGCGGATCCGCGTCGGAGGCGGCACCATCGTCGCCATCGACGTCCCCGGCCAGCAGCTGGCCTCCATCCGCCTCGTACACCCCTTCGGCGGTGCCGCCGAGCCCCTCGACGCCATGGGCGTCAGCGTGCTGACCAGTGAAGCCCTCGAGGACGGCCCAACAGGCAACAGCTCCCTGGCCCCGGCCCTGGAGCGCCACGGAGCCGAGTGGATCTCCCGCGTCAACTGGGACGGCTTCATCACCGGCCTGGACGCCCCCACGAACCGCCTCGGCGACGCCGTCCACCTGTTCGCCGACGCCGTACGCCGTCCGGCACTGAACCCAGACGACGTGGTGCGCCGCCGCGAACAGCTGCTGGAGCGCTTCTGGCTCGACGCCTCCTCCGCGGGTGTCCTGGCCATGCGCAGCCTCGGCGGGCAGCTGTTCACCGGCCGCTACGCCACCCCGCTCTCCGGAGGCCCGGTCAAGCTGGCAGACATCACCCCCGAGAGGGTCGCGAGCTTCCACGCCGACTCCATCGCCTCGATCGCCGGGACCCTCGTGGTCGTGGGCGACCTGGCCAACGTCGACCTCGAAGAGCTGGGCCGGACCGTCTTCGGCGACGCCGCGCCGACGCCCGAGCGCCCCACCGGTGAGCCGGCTCCGCCCCCCGGCGAGCTGCCGCGCGTGCTCATCGTCGACCGCCCCGGTTCGGTCCAGACGGCCCTGGTCATCGCGCACCGCGCCCCCGCGCGTTCGCGGGTGGAACTGCCGCTCGTCGAGGGCGTCAGCGAGGTCCTCGGCGGGATGTTCACCTCCCGCCTCAACATGGAGCTGCGTGAGCGCCTGGGCTACACCTACGGTGCCGGGAGCCGGTTCGACCTGCGCCGCGACAGCGGTGTGTTCTTCATGAGCACGCAGGTCGAGGCAGGCACTACGGCCCACTCGGTCACTTCGTCGCTGGAACAGATGAACAAACTGCGCGACTCCGGCGTCACACAGGACGAGCTGGCCGCTGTCCGCGAGTCCAACACCGTGGGCCTGCCGGTCAGCTACTCGACAGCGCGCGCCATGGCGGGGCCGCTCGTCGACATGGTGGTGCACGACCTGCCGGAGGATCATGTGGACCGGACCCGTGCCGGGTTCGAGAAGCTGACCGCGGCGGATCTCGACAGTGCCGCCGTCGAGTACCTTCGTCCCGAGGAGGCCGTCGTGGTGGCGGTCGGGGACGCGGAGACTCTGCGTGAGCCGCTCACAAAGACGGGTATCGGGCCGGTCGAGGTGCGCTCGCCGGAATCCCTCTGGAGCTGAGTGTCTGGGGTTTCGTGCACGCGCTGATGCTCGTGCACGAAACCCGTCCCAGGTCAAGGATTTGCAAGGGAGACCCTCGTCACGGCATGTGAGGGCTTTCCTCGGACATAACGAAAACGAACCTATGTGTATGCCATCAGGCAACCACCAACTTGGCCTGCAGTCCGTGCTGGTATAACGAGTGATCCGTGCACCTACGTGGTGACAGCGACCGCAATGCTCCGCAGGAGGCCACCATGGCCGGTGAATGGACCCGTGGATAACCGTGTCCTCCCTAGACAACCCCCACACGCAGCGGCCGGAGACGCCGCTCGACACCCCGCGTCCGGAGGCCGCCGTGGCTGAACCGGAGTCCGGTGGTCGATTGCTGAAGGGTCGCTACCAGCTGACCTCCGAAATCGCCCGCGGCGGTGTCGGCACGGTCTGGCGCGCCACCGACCTGGTCATGAAGCGCGAGGTCGCGGTCAAGGAACTCCGGCTGCCGTCGGACCTGAGCCGCTCCGAGCGCGAGTCGCTCGTCCAGCGCACCACCCGTGAGGCCCGGGTCGCCGGGCGCCTCATCCACCCCAGCCTCGTCACCGTCCTGGACGTCGTGGACGAGGACGAGCGGCCGTGGATCGTCATGGAGCTTCTAGAGGCCTCCACCCTGGAGGAGATCATCCAGGTGGGCGGGCCGCTGCCCTACCAGAGGGTGGCCGAGATCGGGCTCCAGCTGATCGACGCGCTCAAGGTCGCGCACGGCGAGGGCATCGTCCACCGCGACGTCAAGCCGGACAATGTGATGATCAGCGAGGCCGGACGGGTGGTGCTGACCGACTTCGGGCTGGCCGCCTGGAACGGCGAGTCCGCGCTGAGCTCCTCGGGCCGCATCATCGGCTCCCCCGCCTACATCCCCCCGGAGCGCGCCAAAGCGGGCCCGGTCGGCCCCGAGTCCGACCTCTGGTCGCTGGGCGCCACCCTGTACGCGGCGGTCGAGGGTTACCCGCCCTACGACCGCAAGGGCTACATCAAGATCCTGCGCCAGGAACAGTTGGACGAGCCGAAGGAGGCCGCCAACGCGGGCCCGCTCGCCCCGGTCCTGGCCGGCATGCTCAAGGTCGAGCCCGGTGAGCGGCTGACCGCGGAGAACACCACCAAGATGCTGCGGATCGCGGCCCTGGCGCCCTGGTCCCCGGGCCAGCCCCCCTACAACGCGAGCAACTCGGACGCGGGTACCGGGGACGCGGGTGCCGCGGACTCCGGAGACGCGTCGGTGGCGGAGTCAGGGGAGGGTTCCTCGGAGGAGGGGTCCTCGGACTCCGAAACGGGGGTGATGGCGGAGGAGCGGGAGTCGGCCCGGGAGCACTTCCGCGCGGGCGCGCACGTGTTGGCGGAGTCCATCAGCGAGCGGCTCCGGCACAGCCCTGACGCGATGAACTCGATCATGGTCTCCATCCGGGAGTCCACCGACACGCTGGGTCTGACCAGCTCGGGCAAGCACGCCGAGAGGAGCCGCCTACCGGTGGTCGCCGGTGTGGGTGTGGGCGTGCTGGCCCTGCTGGCCCTGGTCATGTGGGCCCTGCTGGGCCTTTGACAGCCAGGAGGCAGCAGCCGCGGGGCAGAAGAACGACGAAGGCGCGCGAACCGGTTTCGCGCGCCTTCGGTGGTGTCGGGGCCCCGGTTGAACACGGGGAGAGGCCCTGGTGGGGCCGGCGGGATTCGAACCCGCACTGTACAGCACCTAAAGCTGCCGTCTCCTGCCAGTTGGACTACGGCCCCCGAGGGGTCACTCTACCGGGACTGGGGACATGACCGGTCGTCCGGCCCCGTGGTTACCGGACGATCGGCCCTTTGCGCCTAGGGCGTGTTCGGTGGATGCTGCCCGTCGCGAGCGGTGCACCAGTGGTGCTGGCACAAGGCCGAAGAAGGAGTTCCCCTACTGTGCGCTGCCTCGCAAGCTCGGCAGCATCGCACAGCGGGGGCCCGCCCGGGTTCGGCTGTCGACTGAGAGATGCGCAGTGACAGTGCCGCTGGGGCGACGCGCAGCAGGGTATGTGTCCGCCGAACACGCCCTAAAGCCCGAGCTCCTTCTTGATCCGGTCGACGTGGCCGGTGGCCTTCACGTTGTAGAAGGCCTTCTGTACCTTGCCGTCGGTGCCCACGATGATGGTGGACCGGATGACGCCCTGGACGAGGCGGCCGTAGTTCTTCTTCTCGCCGAAGGCGCCGTAGGCGCTCAGGGTGTCCTTGTCGGGGTCGCCGAGCAGAGTGAAGGTCAGGCTCTCCTGCTCCCGGAACTTGGCGAGCTTCTCGGGCTTGTCCGGGGAGACGCCCAGCACGGTGAAGCCCGCGTCGGCGAACTCGGTGAGGTTGTCCCGGAAGTCGCAGGCCTGGGTCGTGCACCCGGGCGTCATGGCAGCCGGGTAGAAGTACAGGACGACGCTGTTTCCGGTGTCGGCCAGTACCTTACTGAGAGTGACGGTTTGGCCGTCTGCGTCGCTGAGGGTGAAGTCGGGTGCCTGGTCGCCGGGCTCCAGGCGGATGGGCTCGCTCACTTGTGGTCTTCCTGTCTGCTTCAGGCGGGCCCGGCAGGGGCCCGCGTCGTTCCTGCCTCACAGTACGAGATGTGGGCCCGGTCCGGGGGCGGCAGCACGGTCGGTGCTGGTCGGCTCGGGGGAGGTGCTTCGGTTGCGATTCCGGTTCGGTTCATCCGCTTTGGGAGTGACCAACGATTCGATCACCTATCGTTGGCCTTGCGCTCTTGGTTGGCCCGCTCTCGGTGAGATGCCGTAGCGTGCGCGGGTCGCCCACGACCCGATGGTGTGTCCGGCGACCACCGGACCGGGACACATCCGCTTCGCTTTGGGAGTAGTTCGCCACGATGCCTGGATTCACACTCGACGAGGTCAGGGCTCGTACCCTCAAGGAGCGCGACTCCTGGCTGACGGTCTATCTCGCGGACCCGCTCGCGGTCCGGCTCGTGCGACAGCTCGCCAATCGCACGGCGGTCACACCCAACCAGATGACCGTGGTCGCCCTCTTCCTGGGCCTGGGCGCCGCTGTCTGTTTCGCCTTCGGCTACTGGCCCCTCCTCATCCTCGGTGCGGCGCTGTACTACTTGTGCTTCCTCGTGGACTGCGCGGACGGCAAGCTCGCCAGGCTGACGGGGGCAGAGACGCTGTTCGGCGCCTGGATGGACTACGTCTCGGACCGTTTCCGGGTCCTGGTGTGCGTGGTGGCCCTCATGGGCGGCCAGTACCGGGAGACCGGGCACGTGGCGTTCGTCTGGCTGGCCTTGGCGGTGGTCTTCCTGGACATGCTGCGCTACCTGAACGCGCTCCAGGTGTACAAGGTGCGCCGCGAGATGCGCTCCCACCTGGCGGCAGCACTGGAGCGCGCCCGGGCGGCCCTGTCGATGCTGGAGCCCGAGGGCGACGCCACAGGTACCGCGACCGGCGGTGGCGGCCGGACGATGAGCGACGGCGGCGAGCAGGCGGTGCTGCGACACGGCATCGGGGTGTTGGAGCACATTCTGCGCAGCCAGAACGAGCGGGAGGCGCGCAATCAGCGCGCCGCGGGTAAACAGCCGGACCTCACCCTGCCCAAGGTGGACCTACACCAGGAGTTCCGCACCCGTTTCCCCTGGTACCAGCGGTTCTGGGCGGCCCTCAACGCCCGTCGGGTGCGGACCCACCTCGTGGGTGGGATCGAGTTCCAGATAGCGGTCTTCGTGGCGGCCCCGATCGCGGCGGTCGTCTTCGGGCCCCCCGCGATCGGCTGGATCACGGCGTTTGTGGGCGTTTTGCTCCTCGCCTTCGAGATCGCCATCATCTATAAACTGTGGTTGTCCACACGGGACTTCTTCCGTGTGGTCGACGGAATCGACGGTGCGCTGAGATTCTCTGGTCCGTCCGACGGCGCGGAGGAGCAGGACCGGGACACCGGCTCGGACACGGGCTCTCAGACGACCGCCCGCTAGTGGAGAGAGGCAGCCCCATATGACGGGACGCGACACCGAACCGCGCCAGACGCCGGCGGAGGTCAAGGCCGAGATCGACCGCGAACAGCGGAGGCTGGCGGAGACCCTGGACGTGCTCAGCGAACAGGCCAAGCCCGGGAACATCGCCCGGCGCCAGTTCGCGAAGGCCAAGGACCACGGGACCCGGATCTTCGACGAGGCCCGCGCGCTCGTGGTCGGCGGCGGTGCCGTCCGAGTGGAGAGCCACCTGGTGGAGCCCGAAGAGGGCAGCATCGTGCTCAAGGGTGACGACAAGGTGGTGACCACCTACCAGTCGCGCGGCCAGCTGCCCCCCGAGGCGCTGATCCTCGCGGCCGGTGTAGGAACCGTTGTCGCCGTCGGTGTCATCGCCTGGGCGGTGCGCCGCAAGAGGAAGTAGGAACGGTCGGGCAGCATCCACCGGACACGCTCCAACCCCCGCAATGACTTCGACGGGGCCCGCGCGGTGCACGCGCGGGCCCCGTCGCTCTTGTTCGCGCTCTTGCTCCAGGTCTGCCGACGCGGGGCTTCGGCTCAGAGGAAGGCCTGGCCCTCCCCCCTGTAGGTGGGGACGGCGCCCTCGTAGGTACCGGTGTCGGAGTCGATGAGGTGCAGCGTGTTGAAGCGTTCGCAGAGCTCGCCGGCCTTGGCGTGGCGCATCCACACCCGGTCACCGAGGGCCAGCCCGCGGGCGGGCTCACCGATCAGCGGTGTCTGGACCTCGCCCGCGCCCTCGTTGGCGCTGTAGGACAGTCCCTCGGGTAGGTGGGGGATCGGTGCGCGCTGGGCGTCGGTCGGCCCGGAGGCCGGGTAGCCGCCGCCGAGGGCCGTGGCCACCCCGGGGGCGGGACGGCGTACGACGGGCAGCGCGAACAGGGCCGCTGGGCGGCCCTGGAAGGACCGGTAGTGGTCGAACAGGTGGGGCTGGTAGAGCCCGGACCCGGCGGCCAGCTCGGTGACGGCCCTTTCGCGACCGGTGGTGTGCAGGCTCCCGGTGCCCCCGCCGTTGACGAAGCGCACGTCGGCGACGGCGCGGACGGCTCGGGTGATCGCCGCTCGGCGCTTGGCCAGTTCCACGGCGGACCGGCGCTGGACGGCGCGCAGCAGACGGCCGTAGAGGGGCCTGCCGGGAGGTGAGTCGCCCACTCCCGCGATCTGCCCTTCGTAGGCCATGATCCCGTCGAGTTCCAGTTCGGGGCGGCGCACGACGGCGCGGGCCAGCTCGGCGGCCTGGGACGGTGTGCGCACGGGGGAGCGGAGGGTTCCGATACGCATGCCGGGTCCCAGGGGCTGCCAGCTGGTGTCGATGTCCAGGCACACGCGGAGGCGCGGGGCGTCGGGGCCGGCGTCGGCGACGGCGGCGGAGATGAAGTCCAGGTGGGCGGTGTCGTCGACCATCAGGGTGATGACGCGCGCGGCGCCGGGCGTGCGCGCGAGTTCGGCCAGGGCGGCGCGGTCCGCGGTGGGGTAGGCGACGAGGATGTCGCCGCTGAGCGGGCCTTGGGGGTCGTCGGTGGCCAACCAGAGCGCTTCGGGCAGAGTGAAGGCCATGATCCCCGCGTATCCGGGCTGTGCCAGGGCCTCCCGCAGCAGCGCGCGGCTGCGGACGGACTTGCTGGCGACCCGGATGGGGCGGCCGTGGGCGCGCCGGGTCAGGTCCGCGGCGTTGGCGCGGAAGGCGGCCAGGTCGACCATGGCGAAGGGGGCCTGGATTTCGCGCGTCGCGGCCTCGTACTTCTCACGCAGGCTTGTCATGCCCTTGAGGATGCCAGAACATGAATGTCTTTCATATTGTCTGATGGGCCGTATTTCTCGCGTTCGGGTACATCCGCAGGTGACACGGGCTACGCCGGGAACGGCCCCGCAGGATCCCGGTCCTCGATACCCTGGGGTGTCACGGCTGATCAGCCGGTCGACCCCGGGAGTGGTTCTCTTCATGAACGAGCGCGAGTACGTCCTGACCCTTGCCTGCCCCGACAGCCGGGGCATCGTTGCGGGGGTGGCCAACCTACTGGCCGACCACGGGTGCAACATCACCGAGAGCCAGCAGTACGGTGACAACTTCACCGGACGCTTCTTCCTCCGGATGCAGTTCGTGACGGAAGCCGGAGTCTCCGGACCGGTGAGCGAGGACGAACTCCGGGGCGCCTTCGCCGCTCTCGCCAGCGACTTCGGGCGTGGCCCCGGCGACTCCTTCGTCGAGTGGGCCCTCCAAGCGCGTGACGTACGGCCGCGCATGATCGTCATGGTGTCCAAGTTCGGCCACTGCCTGAACGACCTCCTCTACCGCCAGCGCAGCGGGCTGCTCGACATCGACATCGCCGCGGTGGTCTCCAACCACCCCGACCTGGAGTTCCTCGCCAACTCCTACGGGGTGGACTTCCACCACCTGCCGGTCACTCCGGAGACCAAGCGGGAGCAGGAGGGGCGGATCCTGGAGCTCGTCGACTCCTATGACGTCGACCTGGTGGTGCTGGCCCGCTACATGCAGGTGCTCTCCGAGCAGCTCTGCACCAAGATGTCCGGGCGCATCATCAACATCCACCACTCGTTCCTCCCGAGCTTCAAGGGTGCGCGCCCCTACCACCAGGCACACTCGCGCGGTGTGAAGCTGATCGGTGCCACGGCCCACTACGTCACGGCCGACCTGGACGAGGGCCCGATCATCGAGCAGGAGGTCTCCCGCGTGGGCCACACCCAGAGCCCGGAGCAGCTCACCGCGATCGGCCGCGACCTCGAATCGGTGTCCCTGGCGCGCGCCGTGAACTGGCACGCCCAGCGCCGGGTCCTGCTCAACGGGGAGAAGACGGTCATCTTCGACTAGACGCCTTCCAGTGGCTGCCCGCTCCGGCGACGCGGCCCGGGACAATACCGGTTTCGGACGCTCAGGGGTGCCTACGGGCACCCCTGACGTTTTTCTTGTG
This sequence comes from Nocardiopsis nanhaiensis, assembly GCF_054778635.1. NCBI lineage: Bacteria > Bacillati > Actinomycetota > Actinomycetes > Streptosporangiales > Nocardiopsidaceae > Nocardiopsis > Nocardiopsis nanhaiensis. The sequence continues at coordinate 12,336 of NZ_BAAGZJ010000062.1, read as the reverse complement.
TCGGTGGGGTTCCGGGGGTGGGAATGGGGCAAGGATGGTAGAACCATGGCCTGCTCGACCAGGCTCTTATCGCTTTGAGTACCTTGTTGACTACACATCGTGCGTATAAGGTGTGATGAGGTCGAAACCTCACCGGCCGCCTTGACGCGAGGCGGCCCGGTTTCGGTCCACAATCCCTGAGCCAAAAGGCTCCGAAGAGGGGGCACAAATGGGCAAGCACTTCGACGACGCTGCGGGCAAGGGCAAGGAGGCCTTCGGCAAGGCCACCGGCGACCGCGGCACCGAGGCCGAGGGCAAGGCCGACCAGGCCAAGGCCGCGGCCAAGGACAAGGCGGACCAGGCCAAGGAGAAGGCCGAGGAGCTCAAGGAGAAGGCGGAGGGGGCCTTCGAGTCCGCGGGCGACAAGGTCAAGGACACCTTCAAGAAGAAGTAGGGACGATCAGGCCGGTTTGCACACTGCGTAGGGGGACCAGTGTCGGACATGAAGACCGAAGCCGCGGTGCCGAGCGCCCGCGAGGCGGGTGCGAGGCGCGACTCGGTGAGCAAGAGCGACCAGGGGCACACGCAGATCGCTGACGGAGTCGTGGCCAAGATCGCCGGGATGGCCGCGCGTGAGATCGGTGGCGTCTACGCCATGGGCGGCGGAACCGCACGCGTGGTCGGGGCAGTACGCGACGCCGTGAGCAGGGGCAGCTCCGGAGGAGGGTCGGTGGCCCAGGGCGTCTCGGTGGAGGTCGGCGAGCGCCAGGCCGCCGTCGACATCGACCTCGTCGTCGAGTACGGCGCGGCGATCCAGGACCTCGCCGCCGCAGTACGCCGCAACGTTACGACCGCGGTCGAGCGGATGACGGGGCTCGAGGTCACCGAGATCAACATCAACGTGGACGACATCCATCTGCCCGAGGACGATGACTCAGACGACGGCGACACCGAGCCCAGGGTCAAGTAGCCGTGGCCGGCGGCGACACACCGGGCGAGTCCGCGCTGACCATCGCGGAGGAGGCCACACGCTTTCCGGACGTGGTCGAGCTGTCCTCCGGATACTTCGGCACGCTGAGTACGGCGGTGCCGGGGGGGATGATCCGCGGGGTGGCGATACGCGACGACTACGTCGAGGTCGGTGTGGTGGTCCGCTACGGGCGTCCGCTGCCGGAGATCGCCGCCGAGATTCGCCGGGGCCTGACCCCGTTGACCGGCGGCCGCGCCGTCCACGTGTCAGTGGAGGACGTGGTCGCCGGGCTCGGTGACGGTGCGCGCACGGCCAGCTGAGAAAGCTATGAGCAGGGCGTTTGATGAGAGGGGGTAGCCATGTGGCCCATCGTTGGACTGTCTTACGGGACGGTGCTCGGGCTCGCGGCGGCATTCGGCGGGTTCTTCGCCTTCGCGCTGGTACTGGTCCTCGGCCTCGTCGGGTTCGTCGCGGGCCGGGCGATGGAGGGTGAGATCGACCTCGCCGAGATGTTCACACGGCGGTCGGCGTAGACAGGGGTGAGTCGTGGTCGGGGTTCGGAGCGATACGGTCCCTCGCCAGCGGGAGGCCGCGCCCACGAGGGAGGCCGCTGGAAGGCACGCGCGCGCACGGGACCCCGGAGGGCGCACCGAGATCCCCGGTTCCGTCATCGAGAAGGTGGCCGCCAGTGCCAGTGGGGAGGTGCCCGGGGCTCGGGCCGCGCGCTCGCGGGCGGCCCGAGCCCGGGTCAGCGGGGAGGTCGTCCTCCTGAGGTTGCGTGTCGAGGTGAGCTATCCGCGTTCGGCGCGCCAGGTCGCCACTGCCGTACGCGAACACGTGAAGGGCCGGGTCGAATCGATCACCGGCAAACAGGTCCACCACATCGACATCGAGATCGCGGAGTTGGTGCGCTGACATGTCCACCGTGGAAGAGGTGCTCGGCCGTCCGAGCCAGGGCATCGACCGCAGGGCCAGGCGGGTCGCAGTCCACACGTTCCGACCGCGCCGGTCCTGGCCCGCGGTGCTCACCGGGATCGTGATCCTGGCGGTGGCCGTTGTGGCCGCAGCCGAAGTCATCGCGGCACTGGCTGGAAACCCGCTACGGCTGATCCCGGTAGGGGCGGCCACCGACTACGCGGGTGCCGCCACCTGGTCCGAGCCGTCCGTGCAGATCGCCTCGGCGGTCCTGGCCCTGATCGGGTTGGCCCTGATCGTGGTGGCGTTGGCCCCCGGCCGGAGCCGGTGGACCGTTCTTCGCACCGACGACCCCGCGCTCGTCGTCGGGCTGACCAGGCCTGCGCTGCGGCGGACCGTGGCTGCCGCGGCCCAGGGCATCAGCGGGGTCGACGGTGTGCACGTGGCGGTGCGCGGCAAACGCATCCGGGTCCACGTGCGTACCGGCATGCGTGACTCCACAGGGATGCCCGGTGAGGTGACCGCCGCGGTGGAGCGGCGACTGGAGGAGCTGGCCCCGCTGCGCAGCATGCGGATCGCCACCGACGTCCGATACGGGGAGGCCTGACGATGGCGCGCGACAGGTGCCGGAGGTCGGCCCGGGGGAACCGGCTGGGCCTGGTGATCGTGGGGGCGGTGCTGTTGGCTGCGGGCCTGGCCGCACTGGCGGTGGGTCAGGGGTTCCTCGGCGCCGAACTGGCGGCTACACCGCTGCTCAGCGACCGGGTCAACGAGGTGCTCGAACAGCAGTGGGTCCCGTACGCGGGGGTGGCCGTCGCCTTCCTGTCCGGTTTCCTCGCCCTGAGGTGGCTGATGGTGCAGGGCATGAACGACACCGTGGGCCGACTGTTCCTGGAACGCAACGACGCGGGGAACGTGGAGATGTCCGAGGGGGTGGCCCGCGGGGCCTTGGAGCAGGAGGTCTCCCACTACCCGGGCGTTCGCAGGGTGCGCGCCCGCCTCACCGAGTCAAGCGACGAACCGCACCTGCGCCTGGCGCTGACCCTCGACGAGGACGCCGACGTGGCAAGCGTGTGGAAGCGTGTGCGTTCGGAGGCGCTCGCCAACCTGCGCGGAGCCCTCGAACTGGACCGGGTGCCCGCGGTCATCCGCATGTCGATGACCGCGCCCGCCAAGAACCCCAGGCGCAGCCTGGCCTGAGCGGACCCGAAGCGGCGAAGGCCGGTGCCCTGTATCCGGGGCACCGGCCTTCGCCGTGGCGAAGCGTACTCTGTGTACACAATGGTCTTAAGGTATCTTGAGTACATGACTGAGACGCTGACTTCTCGAGAGTTCCGTGCCCACCTCTCCGAGGCGATCGACCGGGCCCGGTCTGGTGATGCCACCGTGGTCACGCGCAACGGCAGAGCGGTCGGGGCGTTTGTGCCGATGGAGGTCCTGGAACAGGCGAGAGAGCGCGAAGAGGAGGAACTCCGCCGTCTCATTGAGGAGCGGCGCGATTCCCCGACGGTGCCGCTCGCCGATGTCATGGCCGAGACCTTGGCGCGTGATGAATAAGTACACCACCATTTTCAAGGTCGAAGCCCAGGCCGAGCTCCGCAAGGTTCCCAGGGAACACGCCATGGCCATTCTGCGTAAGCTCGCGGAGCTGGAGGCCGACCCTTATGCCTTTGGGAGCACCGTTCTCGTCGGAGTTGCCGGACACCGGCGCCTGCGGGTAGGTGACTACCGAGTCATCTATACGGTCGACAACGGGCAACTGGTCATCGTTGTCGTGCAGGTGGGGCACAGGTCCACCGCCTACGACTAGACGGGCGCCCATGAAGGACAAGGGTGGACGCGCCGGGGGTGCGTCCACCCTTGGGCTAGTGCCAGCTGTGGACGATGCTGTCTTCACTCAGGGCGGTGAGTTCGGCGGGGTCGTCGGAGCCGTCGAAGGGGACCGTGTACAGGCTGGTCTCGCCGGTGTCCGACTCGGAGCGGAAGGCGACCTCCGAGCCGTCTGGGGACGGGGCGGGCTGTGAGTTCGTACGCGGGCCCTCGGGGATCAGGGAGCGTTCGACGGGCAGGCCCTCCATCTCGAAGCTCGGCTCGTCACCCCACTCCTCGGCGTAGTCCGCCAGGGTCGCGTCGTCGAACTCCCACACGCTCAGCTCGTTGTCGCTCATGAGCAGGGTGCCCTCATCCACGACGGCGGTCACCCCTCCGTGGACCTCCACGACGACCGGGTCGCCGGGCCCGTCCTCGGGGCTGAGGACCTCTTGGTCCAGGACCAAGGGGAGCGTGTCGTCCATGGCGTCCAGGTCGAGAACCGTCAGGAGGGTGCCGTCGTTCCTGGAGTTTTCCGAGACGATCAAAGAGGACCCGCCCGGGGCGGCCTGAGCGCTCTCGTCCGACCCGTGGATGTCCGTGACGATCACGGGCGTGCCGGAACCGTCCGGGACGGATAGGTCCTCGCACTCATGCGACTCACAGGTGCCTAGCTCCGTGACCTCGCCGCCTTCGAGGTCCATGGCGTGGACGGTGTGGTCTTCGCCCAGCTGCTCGACGAAGACGATCCGGTTCTCCACGTCGTCGTACACGGGGTTGGAGTGGTCGGCGGCTTCGTCGAAGTCGGACAGCTCCTGCTCAGGGCTCAGAGCGGTGAACGTGCCGTCCTGGGACAGGGCCCCGAAGCCTTTGACGGAGTTCCCGCTGACCTCTTCCTCATAGGTGGCGAGGAGGAGGTCGTGCTCGGGGATCAGCCGCCGTTCGAGGGTCGTGCAGTCCGCGGGGAGGCCGACCGCATCGGTCGGCTGCACCGCGCGGCCGTGGGAGAGGACATCGGACTCGCCGTGCTCGATGCCCTCGCCGGTGTACTCGGTTTCGAGGATCTCGGAACCGTCCTCGGCGGAGAACAGGGTCAGGGACAGCGAGTCCGGGGTGCCGAAATGGTGTCCGTCGCTGCAGTCCGACACGAGGATGCCGGGGTCGCCCAGCGAGGGCTCGTCCGGGGCCTCGTTCTGCTCCTCGGCCTCGGGATCGCCTCCGTCGGGCGACGCGGGGCCGTCGTCAGAGGAGCCGCAGGCGGAGAGGAGGAGGGAGAGGGCCGCCAACGGGGCGAGCACGGTAAAGCAGCGGGGTTTGGTAAGAGTATCCACGGGAGGATTTTCTACCACGAACGCGCCGTTTTCCTTTAACCGCTCCGGCTTTTACGGCTGTTATTTGCAGTGAATAATAAAGGATTTCCTTCACGATTCATGTTTATCGGGGAACGGTTCGGAGGGTGATTCAGGTGTGGGGCGGGCCTGGTGGCGAGCTGGGCTCAAGCCACCAGACCCTGGGTGACGGCCGGAGAGGGCGAGCGGGTGGGAGCTCAAGCCCGGTTCCGGCCGTGCGTTCGGTACAACCCGGGACGAGCCCGGAGAATTCCATCGCTTCCCTGTGCTGAGCGGAAAGCACGCTGTTCAGCGGCCTCGCCGCACCGAGCTCAGCACTCGATGACGTTGACGGCGAGGCCGCCGCGGCTGGTCTCCTTGTACTTGTCGTGCATGTCGCGGCCGGTGTCCCGCATGGTCCTGATGACCTTGTCCAGGCTCACGAAATGGCTCCCGTCGCCGCGCAGGGCCATGCGGGTGGCGCTGATGGCCTTGACCGAGGCGAGCGCGTTGCGCTCGATGCACGGGATCTGGACCAAACCACCGATCGGGTCGCAGGTCAGGCCGAGGTTGTGCTCCATGGCGATCTCGGCGGCGTTCTCCACCTGCGAGGGGGAGCCGCCCAGCACCTCGGCGAGTCCGGCGGCCGCCATCGAGGAGGCGGAGCCCACCTCGCCCTGACAGCCCACCTCGGCGCCGGAGATCGACGCGTTCTGCTTGAACAGTATGCCGATGGCCGCGGCCGTCAGCAGGAACCGCACCACGCCGTCGTCACTCGCGCCCGGGCTGAAGTGCAGGTAGTAGTGCAGCACCGCCGGGACGATGCCGGCGGCGCCGTTGGTCGGGGCCGTCACCACCCGGCCGCCCGCGGCGTTCTCCTCGTTGACGGCCAAGGCGTACAGCGTGATCCAGTCGCTGCCGCGCATCGGGTCCGGGTCCACGTGGGTGGGCGCGAGCAGCCCGTGCTCGTCGCAGTTGCCGCCCAGCTGGCGGTACAGCCGGTGCGATCTTCGGGGCACCTTGAGACCGCCGGGGAGACTGCCCTCGGTCATGACGCCTCGGCGTACGCACTGGCGCATCGCCGTCCAGATCTCCAACAGCTCCGCGCGGATCTCCTCCGGGGTCCTGCCGAAGGCCTGCTCGTTGGCGAGCATCAGGGCGCTGATGGACATGTCCGTCTGCGCGCAGAGTTCCAGCAGCCCTTCGGCGCTCTCGAAGGGGTAGGGGACCACGGTGTCGTCGGCCTTGATCCGGTCCGCGCCCGCGGCCTGCTCGTCCACCACGAAACCGCCGCCGACGGAGTAGTACACCTTCGCGGAGACCTCGACGCCGACGTCGTCCAGTGCCACGAACCGCATCCCGTTCGGGTGGTCGGGCAGGCTCTCCTTGCGGCGGAAGTCCACGTCTACCTTGGGGTCGAACGCGACCGGCTCGCTGGTCGGCCCGCCCAAGTACAGAGTCCTGGCCGACCGGACCTCCTCCACCAGGCGCGGGACGGCGTCCACGTCCACGTCCTCGGGGGTGTGTCCCATCAGCCCCAGGATCACGGCGGTGTCACTGCCGTGCCCCTTGCCGGTGAGGGCCAGTGAGCCGTACAGCTCCGCGCGCACGTGGGCGATTTCGGGAAGGACGCCTTCGGAGCGCAGCCAGGACACGAACGTCTTAGCCGCCTTCATCGGGCCGACGGTGTGTGAACTGGACGGTCCGATACCGATCTTGAACAGGTCGAAGACGCTGATGGCCATGGCTGTCCTCCTCATTGAGCACAGGGTGCGGGCCGTGGGCCGGGCCGTGTGGGCCCGCTGGCGGCCCACACGGCGGGGTGTTGCAGCTACAGGTTCGGGTAGAGCGGACGCTTGGCGGCCAGAGCGCTGACGCGGTCGCGCAGGGCGGCCTCGTCGAACTCGGGCTTGAGGGCCTGGGCGATGACGTCGGCGACCTCGGTGAAGTCGCCCTCGTCGAAGCCGCGGGTGGCCAGAGCCGGGGTACCGATCCGGAGGCCGGAGGTCACCATCGGCGGGCGCGGGTCGTTCGGGACCGCGTTGCGGTTGACCGTGATACCCACGGCGTGCAGCCGGTCCTCGGCCTCCTGGCCGTTGAGCTCGGAATTGACCAGGTCCACCAGGACCAGGTGCACGTCCGTGCCGCCGGTCAGGACCTTGACACCGACCTCCGCCGCGTCCGGCTGGGTCAGTCGCTCGGCGAGGATGCGGGCGCCCGCCACCGTGCGGCGCTGGCGATCGCCGAACTCCTCGCTCGCCGCGACCTTGAACGAGACCGCCTTGGCCGCGATCACGTGCTCCAGCGGGCCGCCCTGCATGCCGGGGAAGACCGCGGAGTTGAGCTTCTTGGCGTACTCGGCCTTGGCCAGGATCATGCCGCCGCGCGGGCCGCCCAGGGTCTTGTGGGTGGTGGTGGTGACCACGTCGGCGTACGGCACCGGGTTGGGGTGCAGGCCGGACGCGACCAGGCCGGCGAAGTGCGCCATGTCCACCATGAGCAGCGCACCGGTCTCGTCGGCGATCTGGCGGAACTTCGCGAAGTCGAGCTGGCGCGGGTAGGCGGACCAGCCCGCGACGATCATCTTCGGCTGGTGCTCCTTGGCCAGCGCGGCGACCTCGTCGTAGTCGACGGTGCCGTCCTCGTCGCGCACGTGGTAGGCCACGGCGTTGAGGATCTTGCCCGAGTAGTTGATCCGCATGCCGTGGGTGAGGTGACCGCCGTGGGCCAGGTCCAGGCCCAGGATCGTGTCGCCCGGTTTGAGCAGCGCGAAGTACACGGCCGTGTTGGCCTGCGCGCCAGAGTGCGGCTGCACGTTGGCGTACTCGGCGCCGAAGAGCTCCTTGGCGCGGTCGATGGCAAGCTGCTCGACGACGTCGACGTGCTCGCAGCCGCCGTAGTAGCGGCGGCCGGGGTAGCCCTCCGCGTACTTGTTGGTGAGGACGGTGCCCTGGGCCTCGAGGACCGCCTGCGGGGCGAAGTTCTCCGAGGCGATCATCTCGAGGGTGTCGCGCTGGCGGGACAACTCGGCGTCAACGGCGGACGACACCTCGGGGTCCAGCTCGCTCAGGCTCTGGTTGAGCAGGTTGTCGCTGGTCATACTAGGCCTCGCCTTCGGTCAGCTTGTTGTACTCCTCGGCGGAGAGAAGACCGGTGGGCTCCTCGGATACCCGCACCTTGAACAGCCAGCCGCCTTCGAAGGGGGCGGAGTTGATCGTCTCGGGGGAGTCCTCGAGGGACTCGTTGACCTCCACGACCTCCCCGCTCACGGGGGAGTAGATGTCGCTGACGGACTTGGTGGACTCCACCTCGCCCGCGGGCTCGTCGGCGGTGACCTCACTGCCGACCTCGGGGGCCTCGACGTAGACGATGTCGCCCAGTGCCTCGGCGGCGAACGAGGTGATCCCGACGGTGGCGATCCCGTCCTTGACCACGACCCACTCGTGTTTGGCGGTGTAACCCAGCTCCGTGGGAACGCTCACTTCAACTCTCCTTGGAGGTGTTCCATTTGTCTGCCGTGCGCCTGATGCGGCGAACCGGCCCGGCCTACGCCTTGTCACGCCCCGACAGTGCCGGTCCTTCGTGGGGATCCGGTCGGACGGTGCGTTCAGGTTCTCGAGGGTCGTGGGCGACCCCCCGTTTCCTACGACTGCCGCTTGTAGAACGGCAGCTCGACCACGTCGACTTCCTCGCTGCGCCCGCGCACGTCAACGGAGAACGTTCCGCTCGCGGTGTCGAGGTCGCCGTCCACGTAGGCCATGGCGATGGGGCGGCCCAGTGTGGGTGAGGGGGCGCCACTGCTGATCGTCCCGATGACGGCACCGTCGCGCAGCACGTCCTGACCCTTGCGCAGCGGGCGGCGGCCCCGGGCGGCGATCCCGATCAGGCGCCGTGCCCGCGCGGTACGCGAGGCCTCCTCCAGGGCGGCGCGGCCGACGAAGCCGCCCGGCTTCTCGAACTTGACCACGCGGCCCATTCCGGCGTCGAAGGGCGTGAGGTCGGCGGTGAGCTCCTGGCCGTACAGCGGCATTCCCGCCTCGAGGCGGAGGGTGTCGCGGGAGGAGAGCCCGGCCGGGACCAGACCGTGCTTGCTGCCCTCGGCCATGAGCGCCTGCCAGATCTCCGGCGCCTTGTCGGCGGGCTTGACGAAAATCTCGAAGCCGTCCTCGCCGGTGTAGCCGGTACGGGCGAGCAGGACCGGTTGGCCGGCCACGGTGTGCTGGTAACCGGCGTAGTAGCTGATCTCACTGAGGTCGGCGTCGGTGAGCGGAGCGAGGATGTCCACGGCGCGCGGTCCTTGGACGGCGATGAGCGAGTAGTCGGCGGACTCGTCGACCACCTCGACGTCGAAGCCCTCGGCACGCTCGGCCAGGGCGGAGGCGACGACGGGCACGTTGGCCGCGTTCGCAACGACGAGGTACTCCTGCTCACCGAGCCGGTACGTGATGAGGTCGTCCAGGACACCGCCGTCCTCGGCGGTGATCATGCTGTAGCGGGCGCGGCCGACCTTGACCTTGGACAGGAAGCCGACCATGGCGTAGTCGAGGGCCTCGGCGGCCTGCGGCCCGGTGAGCCGGATCTCGCCCATGTGAGAGAGGTCGAAGAGCCCGGCGGCCTCGCGGACGGCGTTGTGTTCGGCGGTCTCACTGCCGTAGCGGAGCGGCATGAGCCACCCCGCGAAGTCGACCAGCGTCGCCCCGGCCTCTTCGTGGATCTTGTGAAGGGCGGTGCGGCGCGGCGCGGAGGTGGGGTCTGACATGGGCACTCCCGGAGGATGGGCGTCGTGTCGTGCGTAAGGCGTTGCCATCCTCCCCCTCTGTCATGGGTGCCTGAGAGCTTCACCGCGCGCTCGGCGTGGTTTGCACCTTCGGCGAGGGAACACTGCCCCTGCTTTCCAGAGTGGTCTCGCCCGTACGGTCCGCTGTGCCTGAGAGGTTGTCATCGGGGAGGGGATTGCTCCTTCGGCGGCCCGTGTTGGCTACGCGGGCACTCTCCCGTACGGGGTCAGCAACACGTTCAGCCTAGCAGCGGCGACACAGGGCGCCCAAGGGTGCCTGACGGCTTGGCGGTGCCCCGAGAGCAACCCGGCCCACCAAGGGGGCGCATGCCCTAGCGTGTGGGGTGGACGTTCCTTCGGACACCCTGTGGAGGAGACGAGTGAGTACCGAGACCGAACACGCTCCCGGGCGGACCGCGCGTGCCCGAGGGCTCACTCTCGCCGCGGGTTGCGCCTTCACACTGGTCGCAGGGATCGCCTGCGGCGGGGCCGAGGACGAGACCGAGCCCGACGATGGGTTGGCCGGCAACCCTGTGGAACTGGGTGACGTACAGACCGTGGAGCGGGAGGACCTCGCTTCGGTCTTCGAGGACGCCGGGGTCAACGGCACGTTCGTGCTCTTCGACGCCGGAGACAGTTCCGCGGTCGTCGTCAACCTCGACGAGGCCGACGAGCGCGCTGTGCCCGCGTCCACTTTCAAGCTGCCGAACACGCTGATCGCCCTCCAGACCGGGGCGGTGGAGAGCATCGACGAGGTCGTCGCACCCGAGGGCGAGGACGAGCTGAGTCTGCGCGAGGCCCTGCCGACGACGGACGTGCCGGTCCACCAGGAAGTGGCCGACCGGATCGGGTTCGACCGGATGTCCACCTGGGTGGACCGGTTCGACTACGGCAACCGCCAGGTCGGCGACGAGGACGTGATGGACCGGTTCTGGCTCGACGGTCCGCTGGAGATCTCCGCCATGGAGCAGAGCACTTTCATCTCCGAACTGGCCCGCACCGAGCTGCCCGTCGACGTGGAGCACCAGGAAGCGCTGCACGAGCTGCTGGCCATGGAGGAGGGCTACGGCTACCAGCTGTTCGGCCGGACCGGTCTGGGCGCGGACGTCGATCCGGTCCCGGGCTGGTGGGTCGGCTGGGTCGAGGGCGAGGACGACCTGCACACGTTCGCCCTGCGCCTGGAGGTCGAGGAGGACAGCGACGTGGCCCTACGCGAGGAGTTGGGCCGTGAGCTCTTGGTGGAGTTGGAGATCCTGCCCCCGGAGGCCCTGGAGGCCGCAGCGGGGGACTGAGTCGACCCGTGGGACTGACACCTGCTTCCTCTTTCCTTCTCCCGACGTAATCTTGTTCCCAGCGCCGAATTCGGTTCCCTTCCCCGAGTTTCGCGGCGGTGGGGGTTTTCTGTGGTTGGGCGACAATCCCGTGGGGATGTATTCCGTGGGGATGTATTCGGTAGGGCCGGATCCCGTGGGGGCTGGTTGGGGTTGCCTTTCGGGTTGGGGTGTCCTCCTTTCCCGCCGCGTGATTGTGGCCGTCTCCGCTGCGCGCCTCAAGGTCGTCGCCATCGAGCGCTTCGCGCGTCAACGGCGCTCCACCTTGACCCGCTCCGCTACGACGGCGGGTTGGCGGCTATCGGGAAAGGGGGACGGGTGGTCGAGGTCCATGCCATTTCGGGCTCCGCCCGAAAAACGGAACCCCCTCGGCCTGGCGGCCGATTCCTGCCACTGCGCCGGAGCGTTGACGGGTCGGGTGTCGCGGCTGGTCAAGGTGTGTGGCGAACCCCGAACAGCACGGCCTGCGGCCGGGTCGGCCACTGCGCCGGAGCACACCGGTTGCGGGTGTCGCGGCCGGTCAAGGTGCGCGGCGAAAACCCCGATGATCTTGCTACTGGTGGCAAGATCATTCCCATGCTAGAACACATTTGTCCGCTTTGCCCAAGAATGCACACGAGGAATGAGTCCTCCTTTCCTGGTGGCTTATTTTCGGGGAAGGAAAAGGCGGGTTTGGGTGGCTGGGTAAGTGTTGTGTCACCCCCGGGATAGGTCCTTTCTGGGCCTTTCTTGGTATCCTTAGTGGTATGACTTCTTCTTTCGGGCAGTGCGGGAATGCGGCGGGAAACACCCCCGCTGTGGCCGCCATGGGTGCTGCCCGGGGAAAGATCACCTCGGAAATGGCGGAGGTGCCCCCGACCGGAGCAGCTGGCCAGGTCCTGGACGTGATCTCGCAGGTGTGCGAGGACATGGAACAGGCCCAGCTTTCGATGCTGCTGCGGCTGGCGCAGCTGGAGGCGGCCGGGACCCTGTTGGAGGCGGGTGGGCAGAGGTCGGTGCAGAACTGGCTGATCCACTCGGTGGGTATGGCCCCCGTTGAGGCCAACGGGCGCGCCGAGCTGGCGCGCCGGTTGTTCGCTCAGGAGTTGCCCGCCACCCGGGAAGGTTTGGACTCTGGGTTGTTGTCGATCGGTGAGGCGGTGGCGGTGTGCAAGGCCGCTGATAAGGCGGTCAAGGCACGCAACACTAAGGACTGCCCGGATGCTGGCCTCTTCCGGCGGATGGTGG
>NZ_BAAGZJ010000061.1:0-44826 GCF_054778635.1 Nocardiopsis nanhaiensis | reverse complement strand
GACCGCGGCCGCGCCCATCATCCCGGCGGCGCCCGGGCCGCCGGACGATCCGCCGGACGGGCCGCCGCCTTCGCGGCACTGGCGCAGCAGGTCCAGGGCTTGGTCGACGGTGAGCCGACGGACAGGGTCGCGGTCCAACAGTCCCGCGATCACCGGCTCCAGCCACCCGGCCCGCTCCATCGGGGGGAGCGGGGCGGAGATGACCGCGGCGATCGCGGCGGTGATGTTGTCGCGCCGGAACGGGGACGTCCCCTCGACTGCCGCGTACAGGGTGACGCCGATCGCCCACAGGTCTCCCCGGTGCTCGGCCGGGCCGCCTTCCAAGCGCTCGGGCGGCATGTACTCGGGCGAGCCGATCAGCGCCCCGGTCCGGGTGATGCTCGGACCGCCCTCCATGGTGGCGATACCGAAGTCCGTGAGGATGACCCGGCCGTCCGAGGACATCATGATGTTGCCCGGCTTGATGTCCCGGTGCAGGACACCCGCCCCGTCCGCCGCGCGCACGGCCTGCAGGAGGGACTCGGCGATGTCCCCGGTCCGCTCGGGAGGCAGGGAACCGGCCTCGCCCAGCATGTCCTGGAGGGAGCCGCCCTCGACGAGCTCCATGACCACCCACGGGTTGTGCTCGTACTCGAAGACGTCGTGGATGGTGATGACCGTGGGGTGGGCGATCCGCGCGGCCGACTGCGCCTCCCGGCGCACCCGGGCGTGGGCGTCGTCGCGCTCCGCGTCGGTGAAGTGTCCGGGGAGGAGGACCTGTTTGATCGCGACGACGCGGTCCAGGGCGGTGTCGTGTGCCTCCCACACAATGCCCATACCGCCGCGGCCGAGCTCACGGCGCAGGACGTAGCGGTTCGCGATGGCGCGTTCGCTGTTACTCGACATCTATCGCCCTCTCGAAGCGGGCTCCATACGGGGTGCTCTGACAAGAATGTCCGACGTGCCCCGCAGAGGAAAGGTTCGTGGTGGTGGGGGAGAGGTATCGCATCGGTATACGGGAGCGGTGGCCCGGGCGGCCACCCGGACTGACGGATACCACACCACGGGGCACCTCGCGTGCGCGAGGTGCCCCGTTCGGGTACGACCGGTGACCGGGACTACTGGGAGTTGGTCATCTTGAGGACGTCGAGGGCGGCGTCGAGCTGCGCTTCCGTCAGCTTGCCGGACTCGAGGTAGCCGCGCTCCAGCACGACCTCGCGGATGGTCTTCTTCTCGGCCAGCGACTGCTTGGCGACCTTCGCGGCCTCCTCGTAACCGATGTACCGGTTGAGCGGCGTGACGATCGACGGGGAGGACTCCGCGTAGGTGCGGCACTGCTCCTCGTTGGCCCCGATACCGGCCACGCAGCGGTCGGCGAAGACCGTGGAGACGTTGGCGAGGAGGCGGATCGACTCGAGCACGTTGCGCGCCATCATCGGCAGCTGGACGTTCAGCTCGAAGTTGCCGGAGGCGCCGCCGAAGGCCACCGCGGCGTCGTTGCCGACGACCTGCGAGGAGACCTGGAGCATGGCCTCGCACAGGACCGGGTTGACCTTGCCCGGCATGATCGACGAGCCCGGCTGCAGGTCGGGGAGGAAGACCTCGGACAGGCCGGTGGTCGGGCCGGATCCCATCCAGCGGATGTCGTTGGCGATCTTGCAGTAGCTGATCGCGATCGCCCGCAGCTGGCCGGAGAGCTCGACCAGGCCGTCGCGGGCGCCCTGCGCCTCGAAGTGGTCGCGGGCCTCGGTCAGGGGCAGACCGGTGTTGGCGGCGATCTCGGCGATGACCCGGGGGGCGAAGCCCACGGGGGTGTTGATGCCGGTGCCGACGGCGGTACCGCCCAAGGGCAGCTCGGCCACGCGCGGGAGCACGGCCTCGACGCGCTCGACGCCGTAGCGGACCTGAGCGGCGAAACCGGCGAACTCCTGGCCCAGGGTGACCGGGGTGGCGTCCATGAGGTGGGTGCGGCCGCTCTTGACGACGGACGCGAACTCGGTGGACTTGCGGGTGAGTTCACCCTCCAGGTGGCGCAGCGCCGGGATCAGCTCGTTCTGGACGGCTGAGGTGGCGGCGATATGGATGGAGGACGGGTACACGTCGTTGGACGACTGCGAGGCGTTCACGTGGTCGTTGGGGTGAACGTCGAGGCCGGTGCGCTCCTTGGCGATGCTCGCCACGACCTCGTTGGTGTTCATGTTGCTGGAGGTGCCAGAGCCGGTCTGGAAGACGTCGATCGGGAACTCGTCGTTCCACTTACCTTCGGCGACCTCGAGGGCGGCCGAACGGATGGCCTTGCCGAGGTCGTCAGCGATGACGCCCAGCTCGGCGTTCACCTTGGCGGCAGCGGCCTTGACCTCGCCGAGCGCGGCGATGTTCGCGTTCTCCAGACCCTGGCCCGAGATCGGGAAGTTCTCGACGGCACGCTGGGTCTGGGCCCGCCACTTGGCCTCGGCCGGGACCCTGACTTCGCCCATCGAGTCGTGCTCGATACGGAACTCACTCATTGCAACCCATCTCTCCTGGGAAAACCTGTGACCTAAAGCCTGCCAGACGCGGCGGAGCAGATCGCACCTCACCCGGGCTTCCCGGTGTTACACGGGTCATGTTGAGGTCGTCCCAGGTCATGGCCCTATAAGTGGAGCTGGGGCCGGTTGCGCCGGCGGGGCAGGAAGCGTCGGCGCTTGGGGGCGCGTACCCGCACGCTACCGAAGATGCTGAACCCGCCGACCTCCAGGACCGGGGGGTTGGACAGGGTGGGGCGGCGTGCGTTGGTGCTGCGCCTGCCGAAGAAGGACCAGCCGGTGAGCCGCACCTCCACGCCTTCGGGGACGTCGATGATGACGCGGCCGAAGAACACGCTGGCCGACATCCGGTGGTGGTTGTGTGTGAGCAGGGCCTCGCGCATGTCGATCTCGGCGCGTCCGGCGACCGCCCCGGCTGGTTCGTCGGGGAGCGCCACCCACCGTCCCTTGCGGGTGAGGGTGGTGAACCAGCTGACCATCGGCTCGGGGTCGAGCTGGATGGGCTGTTCCTCCGCGGGCATGAGGTCGGCGGTGATCCCCGGGAGCTCGCCGAGGGTCTTCGCCTCCTGCGCCTGGTTCAGGCGCTCCTCGAACTCGTCCATGTCGAGGCGGCCGTCGGTCACGGCGGCGCGCAGGACTTCGCTGACTCGTTCGCGGTCGCTGTTGGAGGCCCTCATACGGGCGGGGGATACGTCCTCACTCACGCCAGCAAGACTAAACGAATCACGCCCTGGAGGAACGGGGGCCCACAGCGGTGACGGGCCGGTGGCGCGTGGGGCTGTGCGGGGCCGCGGGTCCGGCGGGGCCGGACCCGCGGCCACCGATCACAGGCGGACCAGCGCCCGGCGGGCCGTGCCGGACACGGCCAGGGGGCGTACCGCCAGGCGGACCAGGGCACGGGCGTTGTCGTCGCCCGCGACCCGGTTGGCGCTCAGTTCTCCGCACGAGAGGCAGCGGTGGATGATCAGCCACTCGCCGTCGGGGCGGGCGCTGACACTGGTCGCCGCCATCCGGCCGTGGCAGTCGGCGGACCGGTCACCCGGGACACGGCCGTCCACGTGCAGGCTGGTGAGGCAGTGCGGGCAGTGGTTGCGGTGTGCGGTGCCCAGCGCCCGCAGCGGCACGTCGAGCCGGCAGTGGGCGCAACGGAAGGATTCCGCGACCGGTCCGGACCGGCGGCCCTGTTCGCCCCTGGCCCGTAGGACGGCCTTGGGGCGCTGCTCTCGGCGCTGTCCGCGCCGGTCACGCGAGCCGTTCCGGTCGCTGTGGCGGCGGTCGTTATTGCGTCGGCCCACGCTCACACCTCCCCGAGCATCTCGAGCGGGAACGGCGGTTCGGCGAGCGGGCGTACGGCGATCCGCATCAGGACGAGCGGGTTGTCGTCGGTGGCCACGGCGCTCTCGGACAGTTCGTCACAGCGGACGCAACGGTGGACGAGCCGCCACTTGCCGTCGCGTGGAACGACGACGGAGATGGCTGTCATGCGCCCGTCGCAGTCGCTGACGCCGTCCTCGACCTGGTCGTGGACGTGGAGTGAGCTCAGGCAGCTCGGGCAGTGGTCACGTGGTTCGCCGCCGGGGCCGGGGGCGGACACGGAGAGGCCGCAGAGTACGCAGCCGAAACTCGCACGCTGGGCGTGGGTGTTGTGGATGGAACCGGTGGTGGGGTCGATAGTGGACAACCCGGAAACTCCTTGCTGGAGAGTGAGAACAGATCAACAGCAAGAGCGCCGAGCGGGTCTCGACGGGGGCCGGGTCCGGTCAGCCTTCCGAAGGGTGTCGGAGGATGCGCGGGACCGTGCGGCTGTGAGGCGCGCTCGGCGCGTTCCGGGGCATCAACACCTGTCCTAGCTGTGGGGCGGGTCGTCCCCAGCGGTTCGTCAACGTCTGCGGAACCTCAACGTTAGGCAGGGGGCGGATGTGAGCGCAACGTGTTTTATTTCGCCTGTGGACAGCGAGGGCTCGGGGAAACGAGGCGGCCCCGGACACGTGGTTTCCGTGTCCGGGGCCGCCTCTCGTGGCCGTGCTCCCGGGGCGCCCCGGGGTGTGCGTCAGACCGCGGCTCCGTTTCAGGCGGTGGCGCGGCGCTTGCGGGCCAGGTGCAGGGCGCCGGCGCCCGCGGCCATCAGGGCGATCGCCGTGGCGAAGAGCGCGGTGAGGGCGCTGCCGGTCTGGGCCAGCTGCTCACCGCCCGCGTGGTCGCTGTGGTCGGCGGCGGCCGCGTCGTCCTCGACGGCCTCCGCTGCCTCGTCAGCGGCCTCGGTGCCGGCCTCGTCGGCCGCCGCTTCCTCAGAAGCGGTCTCGGCCCCCTCGGCCCCCTCGGCGTGTTCCGCGTGCTCGTGCTCGAGGTCCTCGTACGCGGCGGGGTCGATGGAGAAGCCCTCGTCGTCGGCGGAGGCGGTGGTCGCCGCGGCGCTGTCGCCGCCGAAGCTCACGTCGGAGCAGCTGTAGAAGGCCTCAGGGCTGTCGGTGCGCTGCCAGACCGTGTAGATCAGGTGCTCGCCGCTCTTCTCGGGCAGCTCGGCGGCCATGGTGTAGGTGCCGTCCTCGACCTCCGGCTGGTCGTCGACGGCGAACGGCTCTTCCTCGAGGTCGCCCCAGGCCAGCGGGCTGCTCGAGTCCCAGTCGTCGGTGGTGACGTAGTACTCGATGTAGCCCTCGTGGGGCACCGCGGCGGTGTACTCGAAGGTGTAGTCCGAGCCGGAGGGCAGCTCGGTGATGGCGGTGCTCGCCCAGTCGCCGGGGTTGTCCAGTGCGGAGTACTTGTCGCGCCCGGCGCTGCACAGTTCGCCGTCGGGGATGATGTCGCGGTGCTGGCCGTCTGCCTGGGCGATGTTGACCTCGTGCCAGTCGTAGAGCGGCTGCGTGCCGTTCTCCTCGACCAGCTGGACACACATCTCAGACTGGGGGCTCTCGGGTCCCTCCTCGTAGCAGGCCGCGATGCGGCTGATCGGGTCGCCGAGGGTGCCGTGGGCGCTCGCCGGGGACACGGCGAGACCGGCGAGGCCGATCGGCGCGACCGCCAGGACGGCGGTCGCGCGCATGAGTCGTCCGAACCTCATCAGGGGGTGCTCCTCAAGTCGTGGACTAGCGGGGGAACCGTGCGGATCGCGAGACCGCGCGGTTGTCCGGGCTGGAGGGACGACCTTTCGGGCAGCCCGGTGGCATGGGGCCCGCCGGGGGTTCCAGCCCGCCCGAAAGGTATGGGTGGCGACTATACAGACATACATCAAAAAGGGAAGCTTTTCCGGAATAAAAAGCTTTGACCTGCGTGGTTGACGGATCCACCGATCAACAGTAAGGTTTGTTTTCGGTTGAGTGCGGCATCGTGTACTAAAATGGCCATGGTTATCATGAAAGGTGCTTCGGGTGCCCCGGGTGCGTGATGCATTACCTGTGTCTTGCGCCCATTCGATGCTTTATTTGATAATGGTTCATATCTGACCAAAGAATGGGTCCGTGATTCCGGAGGGGCGCCCGCGGGCCGTGGCGGCCGTGTGCCCGGAACCGTCCGCGGAACAGTGCCCGGAGCGGCGAAAAACCGCTGGAAAACGTCCGACCGGCTGCCTACCTTGGTCCCATGACCACACGAGGGCCCCGACGGGCCGTGCCCGGGAGCGCTGCCATGACCTCCCGGAACCCCTCCTCAGAACCGGCGCTGCACCTGCGCGGTGTCGTCAAGCGCTTCGGCTCACTCACCGCGGTCGACGGCCTCGACCTCGAAGTCCCGCAAGGGGTCGTCCTCGGACTCCTCGGCCCCAACGGCGCCGGAAAGTCGACCATGATGCGGATGCTCACCGCGCAGTCCATCGCCGACGAGGGCAGCATCAGCATCCTCGGCCACGAGATCCCCGCCGAGTCCAAGTGGGCCCGCGCCCGCATGGGTGTCGTTCCCCAGCACGACAACCTGGACGAGGAACTCACGGTCGAGCAGAACCTGCGGATGTTCTCCTTCCTCTACCGGGTCCCCCGCAGACAGCGCAGGGAAGCCATCGCCCGCACCATGCGCCTCGCCCAGCTCAGCGACCGCGGAGACACCCCCGTCGACGACCTCTCCGGCGGGATGCGCCGCCGGCTGCTCATCGTCCGGGCCCTCCTGCACCGGCCGGAGCTGCTCCTCATGGACGAGCCCACGGTCGGCCTGGACCCGCAGGTGCGCCAGGAACTGTGGGGCGTCATCGCGGCCCTGCGCGACGAGGGGGCCACTGTCCTCATGTCCACGCACTACATCGAGGAGGCCGAACGCCTCTCCGACGAGGTCGCCCTCATGGCGAAGGGCCGCGTCATCGAGCGCGGGGCCCCCGCCGACCTCGTCGCCAAGTACGCGGGGGCCACCGTCGAGGAGTACACACCCGAGGGCGAGGACGGCCTGGCCGCCCTCGAGAGCCTGGTGCAGGGCCGCGGGTTCAGTACCCGCCGGACCGGAACCAGCCTGTCCGTCCTCCGCGCGGAGGAACTTCCGGAGTCGGTCCGCGACCGGTTGACCCGACCCGAACGCCGGGCCAGCAACCTCGAGGACGTATTCGTCACCCTGACCGGGGAGGCCGTGGAATGAGCCTGACACAGCAGCGCGCCGACGCCCGGCCGGAACGGCACGCCAGGCCCGGCCGCTTCGAAGCCGACGCCGTCGTGGGGGTGGTCGCCCGCGAGTGGATCCTGTACGGGCAGTCCTGGCGGGCCACCACCTTCGCGGCGGTCGTCGAGCCGACCCTCTACCTGCTCTGCTTCGGCTTCGGCATGGGCGCCCTCATCGGCACCCTCGCGGGGTTCAGCTACATCGACTTCCTGGGGACCGGCATCGTCGCGGTGTCGGTCATGTTCCAGTCGATGATGCCCGCCGTCATCAACACCTTCATCAAGCGCCGGTTCCTGCACACCTACGAGGGCATCCTCGCCGCCCCCGTCGACGTGCGCGAACTCGTCACCGGGGAGGCGCTGTGGCTGGCCCTGCGCTCCGGGGTCTACGGCTGTGTGCCGCTGCTGGTGGCGATCGGCTTCGGGCTAGAACCCGGACCCGGGATGCTGCTCGTGCCGCTCATCGCCTTCCTCGCCGGGTTCGCCTTCGCGCTCTTCGGTATCTGGATCTCGGCGCTGATCCGCTCGGTGCGCGCCATGGACTACGTGTTCAGCGGCCTGTTCACCCCGCTGTTCCTCCTGGCGGGAACGTTCTTCCCGCTCACCGAACTGCCGGGCTGGGTCCAGACCGCCGCCATGGTCAACCCGCTCTACCACGCGGTCGAGCTGATCCGGGGGTCGGTCTTCGGCGGAATGGCGGCCGGGACGGCGCTGACGCACATCGCCGTGCTGCTCGCCTTCGTGGTGC
This sequence comes from Nocardiopsis nanhaiensis, assembly GCF_054778635.1. Lineage (NCBI taxonomy): Bacteria > Bacillati > Actinomycetota > Actinomycetes > Streptosporangiales > Nocardiopsidaceae > Nocardiopsis > Nocardiopsis nanhaiensis. Next base: position 37,000 of record NZ_BAAGZJ010000061.1, on the reverse strand, counting down.
TGATGTGGAACCTGGCCGCCTTCCAGATGCGGCGCAGGGTCGTGAACTGACCGGGCTGTGGGGCAACCGGGCCGATCTCGGGCAGCCAGGGCGGCCGGGACGGCTGGGCGGTGGAACAGTGATGGCGTGGGAGGGATGCCCTCCCACGCCATCGGCGTTGTCCGCCCGGAACCCCGGGCCGTGAACCGGACGGTCAGGCCCCGCTGGGGGCCCACCGCAGCTCGAAGGTGGCGCGCTCGCCGCCGTCCGTCACGCTCATGCCCACGCCGACCGCGCCCCACTGGTCGGGCACGTCCACGTCACCCGTGTCCAGGATCTGGCGCAGGTCGAAGAAACCGGCCATCACCGCGTCGTCCAGGTCCTGCATGGCCTGCTGGAAGACGGCGTCCTCGCCCAAGCCCCCCGTGGGGTTTCCGCCCTGCGAGACGACCACGGTGTCGCCGTCGCTGGTCACCCCGGGCGGGTCGGTGGTGGAGTACGGCCCCACGACGATGTCCTCGACGAAACCGTTCAGCGCGCTCTCGTCGCCGCCGACCGCCCGGTACTCGAAGGCCGGGTCTCCGCCGGGGCCGTAGGAGTTGCCGAGGGGGTCCCCACCCGGATCGACCTCGGACAGGCCGAAGGCCGTGGAGGTGCCAAGCAGCGAGGTGAAACCCTCGGGCAGCGGGGCGCCGATGGCGTTCAGGTCCGTCTCCATGTCCCGGCGGACGTCCGCGGTCAGGAAGGGGAGGTCGTCCTCCTCCCAGGCGGTGCTCAGCGCCTCGTCGAGGCCGCTGCCGCCGAGGGCCATCACGGTGTCGGAGGGGAGTTCCGCCATGGCCGCCACACTCGCGCCCTGGGCGTCGGCGAGCCAGGACAGGTCCTCGTCCTCGACCTCGAAGCCGAACACGTCCGCACGGGCCTCGAGGTAGTCGCCGTCGACCCGGACGGAGGCGGTCATCCGGCCCTCGACCAGGTCGGCGTCGCTACCGAGCCCGCCGGTGAACTCGTTGCCGACGTCGGTCATGCCGCTCAGGGAACCCATGTCGGCCCAGGCCAGGGCGATGCTGCCGCTGGGGACGTCGCCGGCGTCCGAGTTGTAGGTGCTGTCGTCCGCCAGGGTGCCGTGGGACGCCATCTGGTCGTTGTAGTCACCGAGGGCGGCCTCGGAGTCGCTGAAGACCACGAAGTCGTCGACCATCTCGTGGTGGACGTCGTGGCTCTCCCGGAGCCCGGCGAACTGGGTGTCGGCGGCACCGGCGTCCTCGACGGCCAGCGCTATCGCGTTGCCCATACCGGCGTGGTCGGCGGCCTCGGAGTTGTTCGTGTGCCAGGCGCTCAGACCGACCTTCGGCCCGATCCAGGCCTCGACCCCGGCCTGGTCGAGGTCGTAGGCGTCCGCGAACACCTCGGCGAACAGCGCGGTGGGGTCGTCCCCGGACTCACTCGTCTCCTCGGTGACCTCGTCCGGGAGCTGGTCGACGAAGCTCAGCAGGTCGATGGCCTGTGAGCCGTCGATGTCCAGGTCGACCTTGCCGAAGGCCACGGAGTTGCCGGGCAGGACCGACTCGGGCTGTGTGCCGTCGAAGCTGACCAGGGAGACCGTCGCCCAGACGGTGCCCGCCATGACGGTGACGGCCACACCGGCGGCCGCGGGGATCAGCCACTTGCGGCCACCGCCGCCACCGGGGGGCGGCATGGGGCCGCCGGAGTACTGGCCGCCCTGGGGCGGACCGCCGTAGGGCGGCTGGCCGGGGCCGCCGGGACCTCCGGGTCCGGGGCCCATGGGTGCGCCGGGCCCGCCCTGGTACGGCTGTCCGGGCCCCTGCGGGGGCGCGAAACCCGGCTGTCCGGGAGCCTGCTGCGGAGGGAACCCCTGACCAGGCTGCCCCGGCTGCTGCGGCGGTTGCCACTGTGGCTGCTGAGGGTGGTCTGGATAGGACATCGAAATCCTCCGGCGAGGGTGCTTCTAGGGACGGGCGGCCATGCGGCCGATGACAGGTCAGATGCCAGCACACGTGGTGTTGTTCGCGCTCCGGCGGCGGGTTCGCCCGCGCGTGGACGGGCCGGTCACGAGAGCGCCCCGGTGCCCGCCGTCACGGCGGAGACCGGGGCTTCCACGTGCGGTACCGGGCTACTCGGGCGGGGAGGTGAGGTCGACGCCGCTGTAGGCCGACAGCTTGCTGAGACGGTGCTCGCTCTCGACCTGGCGCACGGTGCCGCTGCGGCCGCGCATGACCAGCGAGTCGGTGGTCACACCGGTGGACTCGTAGCGGACACCGTCGAGCAGCTCGCCCTCGGTGATGCCGGTCGCGGCGAAGAACACGTCGTCGGAGGAGACGAGGTCGTTCGTGTACAGCACGCGGTCCAGGTCGTGTCCGGCCCCGACCGCCTGCTGGCGCTCCTCGTCGTCCTTGGGCCACAGGCGGCCCTGGATGACGCCGCCCAGGCACTTCATCGCGCAGGCGGTGATGATGCCCTCGGGGGTGCCGCCGATGCCCAGCATCAGGTCCACACCGGTCCCGGAGCGGGCCGACATGATGGCGCCCGCGACGTCGCCGTCGCTGATGAACTTGATCCGGGCACCCGCGTCGCGCACGTCCTGCACGAGCTGTTTATGCCGCGGACGGTCCAGGATCACGACCGTGACGTCCTGCGGGGACTTGCCCTTGGCCCGGGCCACGGCGCGGACGTTGTCCGCGACGGGAGCGGCGATGTCGACCACGTCGGCGGCCTCGGGTCCGGTGGCGAGCTTCTCCATGTAGAACACCGCGGACGGGTCGAACATGGTGTTGCGCGGGCTCATCGCGATCACGGCGACCGCGTTGGGCATCCCCATGGCGGTGAGGGTGGTGCCGTCGATCGGGTCGACCGCGACGTCCCACTCGTGGCCGCCGCCGTCACCGACCCGCTCGCCGTTGTAGAGCATCGGGGCGTTGTCCTTCTCGCCCTCCCCGATCACGACGATGCCGTTCATCGACACCGTGCTGATCATGTGGCGCATCCCGCGCACCGCGGCGCCGTCGGCACCGAGCTTGTCACCCTTGCCGACCCAGCGGGCCGCGGCGAGCGCGGCGGTCTCGGTGACGCGGACCAGCTCCAGCGCGAGGTTACGGTCGGGCGCCGAGTACTGCGCGGACGGACTACTGGACTGCGACATGGACGTGACACCTTCCGTCGGGAATCAGGATGGGATGCACGTCTTAGGGTAGTCACCGCAAGTGAACCTTGGCTGTCACGGGTGGGAGGAGTCGCCCCGGAAGCAGGAAAGCCTTCGCGGGTGCGGGGGCTGCCGGTTACAGGTCCGGGGAGACCGGTGGCAGGGTTCGTGGGCGCGAAGGTCTACGCTGGCGGGGACCCGGACAGGAGTGAGGGCGTGACAGTGGACAAGACGGACAAGCCCGCGCGGGTCTCGCCGCGCGGAGCGGCTACCCGCAGTTCCCTGCTGAAGGCGGCGGCCCAGGTGTTCCGCACCATGGGCTTCGCGAAGGCCGGTGTGAGCGAGGTCGTCGCGGTCGCCGGCGCCAGTGTGGGCAGCCTGTACCACCACTTCACCGGCAAGGCGGACCTGTACGTCGCCCTGTACGAGGAGTTCCAGCAGCGCCAGCAGGAGCGCACCCACCAGGCGGTGCGTGACGCGCGGGCCGAAGGTGAGAGCGATCCCACCCGGCTGATGAACATCGCGGCCCACGCCTACCTGCTCGGCTCCATCGAGGAGCGGGAGACCGCGCGGCTGTTCTTCAGCGGCGACGGGCCGCCCGGCTTCGACTACCGGCTGCGCTCCCGGCTCACCCAGTGGACCGACCGCAACGTGGCCCTGTTCCGCAAGGCGGACGAGCCCGTGGACGAGGCGCTGCTGATCGTGGTGAGCGGTTCCATGCTCCTGGCCGTGGCCGAGGTCGTCCGCCGGGACGACGCTGACGCGCACCGGCTCGCCGATGACATCACCGGCCTGTTGACCGAGTTGGAGCGCCGCAGACGCCCCCAGGACTGAGTTCCCGCGGCGGCCGAGGTTCTGGTCACGGCCGCTAAACGCACCCCAGGTCGAAGCGGGCGCGACCCTGGGGCAAGCTGGTGATTGTCATGAGTTCATACAGCCGGGCCAACGCCACTTTCAAGAACTACGCCATCTCTCTCGGGATCGTCGTCGGCATCCTCCTGTTGATGGCGTTCGTGGTCTCCACACGTTCGGACGAGAACATTCCCGCCGTGGAGTACCGCCCGGACGTCGAGGTGCTCAGAGACGCCGCCGACTATCCGGTGGTCGCGCCCGAGGGCCTTCCCGAGGGGTGGGTCCCGACCAGTTCCACCCTGGACGTCACCGGGCCGACGGAGTGGAGCCTCGGGTTCGCCACGCCGGAGGACAGCCACGCCATGCTGACCCAGAGCGACGGTGAGCCCGACGACGTGGTGGCCGACCGGGCCCAGGACGCCGATCCCGTGGGCACTGTCATGGTCGCCGGCGAGGAGTGGGAGCACCTGGAGGGCGAGGACTGGAGCCTGATCGTGCTGCGTGAGGAGGACCGGACCCTGGTCGTCTCCGGAAGCACCACGCTCGACGAGTTCGCCGTTCTGGCCGGGCACCTGGAGACCCTCCCGGTCCAGGACGCCGAGGACGCTGACGAGGACTCGGAGGACGGTTCGGGCGGGGGCGCCGAAGACGCCGAGGGCGCTGACGAGGAAGCCGAACAGGAGGCCGACGAGGAGGACACCGACTCCTGAGGTCTCGCCCAGCGCAACCGGGACCCCGTTGACGGGTCCCGGGCCCGACGGGCCCCGAGCGGACCCCGCGCACGAAAGTGCCCCGACCGGAATCCGGTCGGGGCACTCTGCGTCGTGTGACCCGGTTGGCCGCTGGCGGCCGGACCGCCGGCTACTCCGCGCGCAGGTCGCGGCGCAGCTCCTTGGGCAGCGAGAAGGTGAGGGTCTCGTCGGCGGTCGTCACCGGGCTGACCGAGCCGAAGCCGTAACCGGCCAGCTTGTCGAGCAGTTCGCGGACCAGGATGTCGGGCACGGAGGCGCCGCTGGTCACACCAACGGTGGTGACGCCCTCGAGCCAGGCCTCGTCCATGAGGGTGGCGTTGTCGATCAGGTACGAGGCGTCGGCGCCGGCGTCCAGGGCGACCTCGACCAGGCGGACGGAGTTCGACGAGTTGTCGGAACCGACCACGATCACGAGCTCGCACTCGGGGGCCATCGCCTTGACGGCGTCCTGGCGGTTGGAGGTGGCGTAGCAGATGTCGTCGCTGGGCGGCGCGAGCAGGTTCGGGAACTTCTGCTTGAGGGCGTCGACGGTCTGGTTGGTCTCGTCCACCGACAGGGTGGTCTGGGACAGCCAGGAGACGTTGTCGGGGTCGCGGACCTCGACCTTGTCGACCTCTTCCGGGCTCTCCACGATCTGGATGTGCTCGGGGGCGTGGCCGCTGGTGCCGTCGACCTCCTCGTGGCCGATGTGGCCGATGAGGACGATGTCGCGGTCCTCCTTGGCGAAGCGCTGGGCTTCCTTGTGCACCTTGGTGACCAGGGGACAGGTGGCGTCGATGGTCTTGAGTTCGCGCTCCGCGGCCTGCTTGTGGACGGCGGGAGAGACACCGTGAGCGGAGAAGACGACGATGGCGCCCTCGGGCACCTCCTCGGTCTCCTCGACGAAGATCGCACCGCGCTCTTCGAGGGTGCGCACGACGTGCGTGTTGTGCACGATCTGCTTGCGCACGTAGATCGGCGCGCCGTACTGCTCCAGGGCCTTCTCGACGGTGATGACCGCTCGGTCGACACCGGCGCAGTAGCCCCGAGGATTGGCGAGTAGCACACGGCGTTGGTTCGTGGCAGTCGTCGTCGCAGTCATGTAATACATCCTAGGTGCCATGGCGGGCTGTGGATCCGAGTGTGGGATAGTGCACCGAACTGGGCATACCTATCAGTGCGGCCACGAGCAGGTGACGCCCGGGCAACGGAACGTATCCGGTTCGGCTTCGAAGTGGCGAAATCGTTCACTCCTCTCCTGCTCGTGCTGTTCCTCCCTCCTCTATCCTGGTTCACCATCGCATCTGTTATGAGGCGGTTCGCCCTCAACTCGGCCTTGCCTGGTTTGCTGGACGCGCGCCGCCGGCCCAACGCCGAGAGCATCAGGAGCCCCCGTCCTATGTCGAACCCGACCATCGCGACGAAGCTGACCTCCCTCATCAAGGGCATCTTCGGGCGCAAGGACCAGGTCGCCACGACCACGCAGGACAAGAAGGACGAGACCCCCGCGACGGAGACCCCCGCCAAGGAGACCGCCGAGTCTACGGGGACCACCGAGGCCCCGGCGGAGTCCCCCGAGGCCGCCACCGAGGCTCCCGAGACGGAAGAGAAAAAGGAAGAGCCCGCGGCCGAGGACAAGGCCGCGGAGAAGAAGGCCGAGGCGAAGGGCAAGCCGGCCGCCAACGGCAAGCCCTCGGACGACAAGCCCGAGGCCCCGGTCGAGGCCCCCGCCACGGAGGCCGCCGAGGCGGCCGAACTGGTCGAGGAGCCCAAGGGCGAGCCCACCGAACCCGCCACCGCCGACGTCCCCGAGGACGGCTCCGCCCTGGCCGAGGAGCTCGAGGCCGCCGAGGCGCACACCAAGGTTGCCAGCGACGACGTCCTGGAGCGGGTCCGCAAGGACGTCTCCCCCTCGGCTGAGGACCTGGCGGTGCCCACCTACGACGAGCTCACCCTGCCGTCCATCCGGGCCCGCCTGCGCAAGCTCACCATCGATCAGGTCCGCGACCTGCGCTCCTACGAGGTCGCGCACGAGGGGCGGCCCGAGTTCATCAAGATGTACGACAACCGCATCGCCAAGCTCGAGTCCGGGGCCTGAACCGGACCTCCCCTGAACCCCGGCCCCGGAACAAGGCCCAGCCCGGTTCCGGGGCCGCACCTTGTCTCGGGGGACTCGCTGACCAGGGGCCCGCGGTTCAGGAAAACCGTGCCCCCGCCCCTCTCCTGCCCGGAACTGTCGGCACCCTGGCCTAGGCTCTGGAGCCATGGGAATGGAGAGCTCCGCGGAGGCACCGCAACCGGTAAGGGTCGTGCTCCAGGCGGTCGGCGGCTGGATCGACCGGCTGGGCGCCATCTGGGTCGAGGGGCAGATCGCCGAGCTGAACTCGCGCGGCCGGATGTCCTACATGACGCTGCGCGACCCGGTCGCCAACGCCTCGATCCGGGTGATCTGCGAGACCTCGGTGCTGCGCAGGCAGGAGCCGGCGCCGGTGCCGGGCGACCGCGTGGTCATCCACGCCAAACCAGACTTCTACCAGCTCAAGGGCACTTTCTCGCTGCGCGCGCGGGAGATCCGGCACGTCGGTATCGGCGAACTGCTGGCCCGTTTGGAGCAGCTGCGGCGCACCCTGACCGCGGAGGGCGTGTTCGACCAGGCCCGCAAGCGGCCGCTGCCGTTCCTGCCCAACACCGTCGGCCTGGTCTGCGGCCGTGACTCCGCCGCCGAGCGCGACGTGTTGGAGAACGGCCGCCGCCGCTGGCCCGCGGTGCGCTTCGAGGTGCGCCCGGTGGCGGTCCAGGGCGACCGCGCCACCCGTGAGGTGATGGAGGCGCTGCGCGAGCTGGACACCCACCCCGAGGTCGACGTCATCGTGGTCGCCCGGGGCGGCGGGTCGATGGAGGACCTGCTGCCCTTCTCCGACGAGGCGCTCGTCCGCGCGGTCGCCGCGGCGGCCACCCCGGTGGTCAGTGCGATCGGCCACGAACAGGACACGCCCCTGCTCGACTACGTGGCGGACGTGCGCGCCTCCACCCCCACCGACGCGGCCAAGCGGACCGTGCCGGACGTCGGGGAGCAGTTGGAGATCGTCCGGCAGCTGCGCGACCGCGGCCGCAGGGTCATCAAGGGCGGTGTGGACCGCGAACTGAGCTGGTTGGCGAGTGTGCGCTCCCGTCCGGTCCTGGCCGATCCGGTCAGGGAGATGGAGCGGCTCACCGAACAGGTCCTGGAGCTGCGCGACCGCGCGCGGCGGAGCCTGGCCATCTCGCTGGACCGGGCCCGCGACGGGCTCGGCCACACCGAGGCCCGGTTGCACGCCCTCTCACCGGCTACCACGCTGGCCCGCGGATACGCGATCGTGCAGCGCGAGGACGGTTCCGTGGTCCGTTCGGCGACCGAGCCCGCAGTGGGGGAGACCCTGCGGCTCCGGTTCGCGGAGGACGGCCTGAGTGCCACGGTCGACTCCGTGGACCCCGACCCGGCGGGCGGCGGTGACGCCGCCGCGGCCGGACCTGCGGCGAAGGCGGAGTCCGGCGCCGCCAAGGCCAAGGCCACCGGCACGGCGAAGACCAAGGGAACCGGGGTCGGCACCGCGAAGAACAAGGGCACGGGTGCGGCGAAGGCCAAGGCCACGGGTACCGCGAAGACCAAGGGCGCCGGGGCCGGCGCGGGGAAGGCGAAGCCCGCGGCCGCGAAGACGAAGCCAGCCGCCGAGAGCGGGAACGAAGACACCACCGAGGGGGAGTAGGGCATGCCCGAGACGAGCACGGACCAGGGCGCGAACGGCGGCGCGGGCGACAGCGGGGCCCCGGAGCTGAGTTACGAGGAGAGCCGGGACGAGCTGAACAACGTCGTCCGCAAGCTGGAGTCGGGTGGCCTGACCCTCCAGGAGTCCCTGAAGTTGTGGGAGCGGGGCGAGGAGCTGGCCCGGATCTGTGAGCAGTGGCTGGAGGGCGCTCGCGCCAAGCTGGCCGCCGCGATGGACGAGCGCAGGGACGACGAGCCCGGGGACGGGGACACCCCCTTCTGACGCGGGCGTGCCCGACCGGGTACTCCCGGCTCGGGCGGCCTGCGCCGGGTGTGCCCTACTTGCGGCCGTTGAGCTCGTCGCCGAGGGTGCGCAGGTTGCCGGGCAGGCCGCGGAAGACCGCGATGACCAGGACCAGGGCGGTACCGAGGAACAGCCACGGCGCCACCTCGGCCAGGCGGGAGGCCAGCCCCAGGATGAGGACCCGGGCGAAACCCTCGTTACCCAGGGCCAGCAGGGCCTCGGCGGCCACCACGGCGACGAAGTAGGCGATCGGCGGGCTCACGGACAGCGACAGGAGGTCGGTGGGGCGTACCAGCGCGGCGGTGACCAGGCAGGCGAGGGTGAACGCCGCGCCCGGGGCAGCCGGCGCGGAGGCCAGGTGGGCGATCATGGTTCCGGCGAAGCTGCAGACGACGATCAGCAGGACACCGCCGCGGCCGGTCAGCCGGGGCGGGCGCCGTGGGGTGTCCGTAGCGGTGTTTCCGCGCGGCCTGGCCGCGTTCGATACGTCCCGGCCGCGACCGTTGGACCGCACGAAGTACGGGGCCTGTCCGGGCTCCGGACCGTCCGACTTGCGCGGGGGCATGGTCGTGCGCCTCCCAAGTTTGTTACTCACAGTGTTTAGTGTGTCACTTCTCGTGAAGCTTCCAGGGTCTTTCCTGGGATCGTGTCGTCATTTCGGCCACTTGCCCCTTCCGGGCTGAACGCGCCTTCCACCCTTTGGACGCCGAGATCTCCCCACCTGGTTCGGTCCGTTTCCGGGCGCTTGCCCGCTTCGTCACTCTCCGTACTCGCGTCCGGCGGTCGGGTTTTGGGTCGAACCGTTGTGGCCGTTACCCCCGTGCCGAATACCCTCGACATCGGCCGGTCCCGGTGCGTCCACGCCGGGCATGTCGGACCCCCGGCTCGTGAGTCCCGGTTCCGCGAGTCCCGGTTCCGCGAGTTCCGGTGCCGCCACCGTACGCGGCCGCTCCTCCACACCCGAGAGCCGGTCCAGGTCTCCGTCCACCAGGCCCAGCTCCTCGAACCGGCGCGCGGTCACCAGGACCCGGCTCTCCAGTGAACCCACCGTCTGGTTGTAGGCGCTCACCGTCCGGGTCAGCGACCGTCCCAGGCCCTCCACGTGCCCGCCCAGCGTCGACAGCCGCGCGTGCAGCTGCTTGCCGAGGTCGAACACCTCGCGCGCGTTCTCGCTCAGCGCCTCCTGCTGCCACGCGTACTGGGCGGTGCGCAGGAGGGAGATCAGCGTCGTCGGCGTGGCGATGTGCACCCGTCGGCCCATCGCGTACTCGAGTAGGCCGGGGTCGTACTCCAGGGCCGGGGCCAGGAAGGCCTCGCCGGGGATGAACAGCACCACGAACTCGGGCGCCGGCGTGAACGCCGTCCAGTACGACTTCGACGACAGCTGGTCCACGTGGGTGCGCACGTGCTTGGCGTGTGCGCGCAGCCGTTCTTCTGCCGCCGGCCCCTCGCCGGTCTCCACCGCGTCCAGGTACGCGGCCAGCGGCACTTTGGAGTCCACGACGATGTTCTTGCCGCCCGCCAGCCGCACCACCATGTCGGGCCGCTGCGAGCCGGACACCGCCTGCTCCTCGAAGTCGCAGCGGGCGCCCATCCCGGCCAGTTCGGCCACCCGGCGCAGTTGCAGTTCACCCCACCGGCCGCGCGCCTCGGGCCTGCGCAGGGCCGTCACCAGTGACTGCGTCTGGTCCCGCAGCCGGTCCGAACCCTCGCGCACGAACTCGACCTGCTTGGCCAGCTCCGCGTGCGCGGCGGCCCGCCCGGCGTCGACCTCCCTCAGCTGGGTCTCCACCCGGTTGAGGGTCGCGGTCAGCGGCTCGACCATCCGCTCCACCGCGCGCCGCCGCTCGTCCAGGTCGCCCCCGGCCTCGGCGCTGACCGCGCGCAGCCTCCCCTCGGCGAGTTCGAGGAAGCGCTGGTTGGTCTGGTCCAGGGCTTGCGCGGACAGGGCCCGGAACCGGTCGGCGAGCTGTTCCTCCACGTAGGCGGCGTGCTCGTTCGCGGCCCGGGCGTCGGCGCGCGCCTCTGCGTCGCGGCCGCGGGCGAGCAGCCAGCCCACCGCGGCGCCGATCGCCAGGCCGATGAGGAGTACGAGTACGAGTGCGAGGGCGTCCATGGCGCCATGCTCTCAAGCCCCGGGGGCCTCGTGCCGCCCAACGCGCAGGATTTCGGACAGCAGGGCCACGAGGGCGGGCATGTCCACGGCCTCGGGCTCGTACAGCCACTGGAGCTGGAGTCCGTCCATGGCGGCCGTGAGCAGGGCCGCCGCCTGTTCGGGGGTGGCCCCGCTGGGCAGCGGGCCGTCGCGCCCGTCGCGCAGGGAGTCCGCGATCCGGTTGCGCAGCCGGTCGAAGCGGTCCGTGAAGTAGGCCGCGGCGGGGTGGTCCCCGGTGGTCCCCTCGGCGGACAAGAGGGCGTAGAGGCGGACCAGGCCGGGGCGCGCCGAGTTGAGTTCGACGATCTCGGTGAGCCGGGCCGGGTCGCCCAGGTCGTCGAACTCGGCGCTGTCCACCTCGTCGCGGCGCTCGATCACGGCCACCAGGAGGGCTTCCTTGCTGGGGAAGTGGTGCAGCAGGCCCTGCTGGCTGAGGCCGACCCGCTGGGCGACGGCGGCGAGTGAGCTGCCCCGGAAACCCGAGACGGCGAATTCCTCCAGGGCCGCGTCCACGATCTGCTCGCGGCGGCCGGGACTCGGCGGGCGCCCGCGTCCGCGCCGAACCGCGGGGAGGGGGGTCTCGTCGCTCATCGGGCCAAGGGTACTGGTGGGGCGGCTTGCTCACCGCAGCAGGGCCGCGTCGAGGGCTGTCGGAAACGGGGTAGTCACAGTGCTTCACACCGCGTGCTTATTCGTTTAACCTAGCGGAAGCATTTTCCCGAATGCATGGTAGGTAAATTCGGTCCGCGCCCACGACGCGGCCAACTCTGGGGAGTGAAATGACCGCACCGACCGACGCCTTCGCCCGCGCGCGCCGCGTGGAAGAAGCCCTCGCCTCCCTGGGCCTGGAGGGCCGGGTCCGCCTGCTCTCCGGTGAGTCCATGTGGGCGATCCCCGCGGACCCCGCCATCGGGCTGGGACGGCTCGTGATGTCCGACGGTCCCGTCGGCGTCCGCGGCGAGCACTGGACGCCGAACGACCCGTCGATCCAGCTCCCCAGCCCCACCGCCATCGCGGCCACCTGGGACCGGGGACTCGTCCGGGAGGCCGGGCGCCTGCTCGCCCAGGAGGCCCGTCGCAAGGGCGTCCACGTCCTGCTCGCCCCGGCCGTGAACATGCACCGGTCGCCGCTGGGCGGCCGCCACTTCGAGACCTTCTCGGAGGACCCCTACCTCACCGGCGAGATCGGGGCCGCCTACGTGGCCGGGGTCCAGTCGGGCGGTGTCGCCACCACCGTCAAGCACTTCGCTGCCAACGACTCCGAGACCGACCGCTTCACCGTGGACGTGCGTGCGGACGAGCGCACCCTGCGCGAGATCTACCTCGCGCCCTTCGAGCGCATCGTCGCCAAAGCCGGCCCCTGGGGTGTCATGGCCTCCTACAACCGGGTCAACGGCGTCTCGATGACCGAGAACGCCGAGATCAACTCCGTGCTGCGCGACGAGTGGGGCTTCGACGGCTTCATCGTCTCCGACTGGACCGGGGCACGCGACACCGTCCGCGACGCCCTGGCCGGACTCGACGTCGCCATGCCCGGCCCCAACACCGTCTACGGAGAACACCTGGTCGACGCCGTCCGCGACGGGCGCGTCCCCGAGGAGGCCGTGGACGCGCTCGCCCGCCGCGTCCTGCTCCTGGCCGCCCGGGTGGGGCTGCTGGAGGGCGCCGAGCCCGTGGTGGCCCCCGCTGACCGGCCCTCCGAGCTGGACGGGCGCGCCGTCGCCCGCGAGGTCGCCACCCGCTCCTTCGTGCTCCTGCGCAACGAGGACTCCGCGCTGCCCATCGAGCCCGCCGGCACCAGCCGGGTGGCTCTGATCGGACTGGCCGCCTCCGAGGCCCGCACCAGCGGCGGGGGCAGCGCCAGCGTCTTCGCCGAACGGACCGTCACCCCCCTGGAGGGCCTGCGCGCGGCCCTGCCCGAGGACACGGAGCTCACTTACGCGGTGGGCGCCGATCCCCGGGCCAGTCTGCCCGCGGTGGACGCCCCGCTCACCGCAGCCTTCCTCGACGCCGACGGCCGGGTCCTGGCCACCGAGCCGCTGCCGGACGGCACCGCCCGCTGGATCGGCGAGCTTCCGGACGGGGTCACCAACGCCGAACTCGACCGCATCGTTCTGGAGGGCACCTTCACGCCCGCCGTCGGCGGTGAGCACCTCTTCGGGGTATCGGGGGCGGGAGGGTACCGCCTCACCGTTGGAGAGCGCCTCATCTTCGAAGGCGACCTGGTGTTCGAGGGCGACGACCCGGCGGCGGCGATGTTCGACCCGCCCGCCACCTCCATGCCCGTGAACCTCACCGAGGGTGAACCGGTCCGGCTGCACGTGGAGAAACGCCACCAGGACCTGGGCATGGGCGACTTCGCGTTCATCGGGTTCACCCTGGTCCACCGGGCACCGATGGCCGACGCGGACACCCTCATCGAGGAGGCGGTCGAGGCCGCCCGGGGCGCCGACGCCGCGGTCGTCGTCGTGGCCACCACGGCCGACGTCGAATCCGAGGGCTTCGACCGCTCCGAGCTCGCCCTCCCCGGCCGCCAGGACGAGCTGGTCGCCCGCGTCGCCGCCGTCAACGAGCGGACCGTGGTCGTGGTCAACGCGGGAGCCCCGGTGGAGATGCCCTGGCGCGAGGACGTCTCGGGCATCCTCCTCACCTGGTTCGGCGGGCAGGAGCTGGGCGGGGCCCTCGCCGACGTCCTGCTCGGCCGCCGCGACCCCTCCGGCCGCCTGCCCACCACCTGGCCGGCCGAGGAGAAGGACGTGCCGGTGCTCGACGTAGTCCCGACCGACGGGGCCCTGGACTACTCCGAGGGTGTGTTCGTCGGCTACCGCGCCTGGGAGCGCGCCGGGACCGAACCGGCCTTCTGCTTCGGCCACGGGCTGTCCTACACGGAGTGGCGCTACGACGGCGTCGAGGTGGAGCTGGCCGCCCCGGGGCAGCGCGCCGAGGACGGGGAGGAGCTCCTGGCCACTGTCCGGGTGCGGGTGACCAACACGGGGGAGCGCGGGGGGAACGAGGTCGTGCAGGTCTACCTGGCGCCGAACGAGCCCGGCGACCGCCCGGCCAGCGCCCTGGCGGGCTTCGCCGCGGTGAGCGCCGCCGCTGGGGAGTCCGTGGATGCGGTCGTGGCCGTGCCGCGCGACGCCGTCCGCACCTGGGCACCCGACGCCGACGAGTGGGAGTACGTCCCCGGTGGCTACGAAGTGCGCGTGGGCCGTTCCCACGGGGACGTCCGCCTGACCGTCCCGGTCGAACTCAAGTAGCCGGGGCCGACAGTCGCACCAGGGGTGCCAGCGGTTCGGTAACCGACTGGGGCCCGGATAACCGAGACGAGAGAACCGCCCCGGGCCCGCGCCGTACCTCGGGCCCGGGGCGGCCGTCCACGGGTCGGGTGGGGGAAGGCGGCAGCGGGCACGGGAGGTGCGGTCCGCAGCCGACAGGGCCTGTCCTTCCCTTTCCCGCGCCCCGCCCCGGGCGGTCGCTCAGGTCTGGCGCCGGACCAGGGCCGGGGTCCAAGGGGACAAGTGGACCTCGGTTCGGTCCCGCAACGCCTCCACGATCCTGCGTGCTACCGCTCCGGTGTCCTCGCTGCTCATCCGTACGCTGGTCAGCCGCGGGCGCAGCATCTGGCAGAGCATGACGTCGTCCGTGCCCACGAGCGCCACCTGTTCGGGGACCCGTACCCCCGCGTCCATTAGGGCTCCCAGCAGCAGCCCGCTGAACTCGTCGTTGTACCCGAACACCCCGTCGGGCAGCCCTTCGTCGGACCAGGCCCCCACGACCCGGGCGGCGTCCTCGGCCGACCAGTCCATCTCCGCGCGGCGGACGCGTGCTCCGCCCGCCGCGGCAGCGTTCGCCAGGCCCTCCAGCCGGGGCTCGCCCATCTCGCGGAGGATCCCCTCGCGCGGGACCACCGCCGCGAGGTCGCGGCAGCCGCGTTCCACCAGGTGCTTGCCGGCCACCTCGCCGGCGCCCCGGTTGTCCATGTTCAGGGTGGACACCCCGGTGCCTTTGGCCAGTTCGGGGTCGGCTCCTACCGAGACCACCTGGATGTCAGCCTTGCGCAGCAGTTCGATCCCGGCCGGGGTGAGCCGGTCGTGCCCCGCGACCACGGCGGTCGGGCGCATTCCCGCCCACGTGCGCGCGGCCTTCACGCCCCGGTTGCGTTCGGCGCCGTACTGCATGAGCGTGTAACCGAGTTCACGCAGGTCACGCGATAGATCGGAGAGGAACGTGGTGGCCAGCGGTCCCTGGACGGCGTCCATCTGGACGTGGAGGACCAGGTCGCTGGAGCCGCTGCGCAGCGACCGTGCGCTGGCGTGCGGTACGTACCCCAGTTCGTCCGCGATGGAGCGCACCCTGGCCTTGGTCGCCTCGGTGATGCGCGCCCCGGGTGTGTCGTTGAGCGCGTACGAGACGGTCGCGGTTGACACCCCCGCACGCTTGGCGATGTCGGTGAGGGTGGCCGGTCGTGGGCGGATCGAAGTCATACGGCTTATCTTGCCCTGCCTGCCGGGGACCTGGGTCCGATTCGGTGGCCCGTTGGGCCGGACTCTTCCGAGAAGTTGTGTGAACGCCGTGTGAAGAAGCTATTGACACGGTTAAACGATTAACCTAGCTTAAACGAATAATCAATGCCTGAACAGGTGTTTCTCCCCGCCTATGACCGCACGCCAAGGAGGCTGTCTCATGTCCGTACCCGTGTCCCCCCGATCGGGGAAGGACGCCTCCTCAGCCGTGCCCGTCACCGGCCGGCGCAGTCAGCGTCGGCTCATCCCGGTGCTCGGTATGGGAAACCTCGCCGTCTACGCCTTCTACCTGGGCATCACCGGTATCCTGCTGCCCCTCCAAGTGCAGGGCCTCACCCCCGGGAACGAGGAAGCCGCCGTCGCCAACCTCGGCATCGTCTCCGGGATCGCGGCGGTCTTCGGTACCGTGTTCAACCCCATCGGCGGCGCGCTCTCGGACCGCACCCGCTCACGCTGGGGCCGCCGCAACCCCTGGATCCTCGGCGGTGCGGTCGCGGCCCTCCTCGTGTTGCTCGTGCTGGGTTTCGCCGACTCGTTGCTGATGATGATCATCGGGTGGTGCCTGGCCCAAAGCGCCATGAACCTGCACCACGCCGCCCTCACCGCCATCATCCCCGACCGCGTCCCCTATGAGCGGCGCGGCACCGCGGCCGCCGCCATGGGCATCGCCATCGCGGTCGCCGGAGTGTTCGGTACCGGGATCGCCTCCCAGTTCACCTCCAACCTCGCGTTCGGGTACATCGTCCTCGGCGGCCTCGTGGTCGCGGTCGGCGTCCTGATCACCTCGACCACCCACGACCCCCGGGGCGAGGAACTGCCCGAGCGGACCGCCCCCGAACGCGTCAATCCCCTGGTCGCCCTCGGCCGTTTCCTGTCGGCCCTGTCCCACCGCGACTTCGCGCTGGTGTTCGTCGGCCGCGCGCTGCTCTTCCTCGGCTACTTCCTCATCCTGACCTTCCAGCTCTACATCCTCGACTACTACATCGATCTGCCCGAGGGCCTCGAACCCGCCGCCGCGGTCACGATCCTCACCTTGGTCATCGCCTGCGGCACGGTCGTCACCACCGCGATCGGCGGCCCTTTGTCCGACCGGTTCGACCGCCGCAAACTCTTCGCGCTGGTCTCCGGTGTCATCACCGCGCTGGCGATGCTCATTCCCTTCTTCGTGCCGACCTGGACCGGCATGCTCCTCTTCGCCGTGGTCAACGGCAGCGCCTTCGGCTTGTTCATGGCCGTGGACACCGCCCTGGCCACCCTCGTCCTGCCCAGCAAGGCGGACGCCGCGCGCGACATGGGCGTGCTCAATATCGCCGCCGCAGGACCACAGGTCATCGCCCCGTTCATCGCCTCGACGGTCATCCTCCACCTGGGCGGATACAGCTCCCTGTTCCTGGTCGGGTCGGCCGTCGGACTCATCGGCGCCCTAGCCATCGTGTTCGTCCGCGGCGTCCGCTGACCCGCGCTACCCGAGCCCCACCCCGCTCCGGAAAGGCCCCCACCATGCGACTCCACACGTACGACACCGGCGCCGGCGACCGCACGGCGGTGCTCGTCCACGGCGCCATGTCCGACCACGGAACCTGGCACGCCGTGCAGACCCACCTGATCGGTCTCGGCTACCGGGTGGTCGGCGTGGATCTGCGCGGGCACGGCCGCAGTCCGCGCGGCCCCTACACCGTCGAGGCCCTGGGCCGGGACCTCGTGGACTCCCTGCCCGCCGGCGCCGACCTGGCCCTCGGGCACTCCATGGGCGGCCTGGCCCTCTCCCTGGCCGTGGGCCGCCTACGGCCGGCCCGCGCTGTCTACTCCGACCCCGCCTTCTCCTTCGCCGGGATGTCCGATGGGGTGATCGAGGCGATGAGGGGGATGGTCGCCGAGGCCACCGCGGAGAGCGTGCGAGCGATGAACCCGCGGTGGAGCGACGCCGACGTCGCCGCCGAGCTGGCCGGGTTCGCCGCCTTCGACCCCGCGTTCTTCGACGTCGTCGAGGAGGCCGCCAGTGGGGAACGGCTGCCCGACGAACCGGTCGTGCCCTCCATGGTCCAGCTGGCAGACCCGAGCTTCACCGTCGGCCCAGACGACGCACGCCTGCTCGCCGGGCGCGGTTTCACCGTCCGCACCGTCAAGGGCGCCGGCCACTGCGTGCACCGCGACGACCTGACCGGCTTCCTGAACTCTCTCGACGGCTGGCTCTGAGCCCCGCCGCGCCGATGGGACCCGCTGGTGCGGGGAACACGAGGCACTCCTCGAGCTGTACCTCCTGATCCGGGTGTGCGGGCCAAGGGGCGCCGGAGCGCTGTCCGCAACCGGCCAACGGCGGGGGTTGCCGTGGGGCATCCGAGCCCACACGCTTTCCGGAACCGCCCGCGACACCCCGGCTCGGGCAGCGTGACATCCCCCGGCTCGGGAGAAAGGCCCCCACATGCGCCTCGCGACCTACAGCAGCGGAGAAGGAGACCGGACGGCGCTCCTCGTCCACGGGGCAGCGTCCCTGCACCGGACCTGGCACGCCGTCGAGGACGAACTCCTCGGCCGGGGGTACCGGGTCATCGGTGTCGACCTGCGCGGACACGGCCGCAGTCCGCGCGGCGAGTACTCGTTCGAGGCGCTCAGGCAGGACCTCGTGGACTCGCTCCCGGTCGGTGCGGACCTGGCCGTGGGCCACTCCATCGGGTGCGTGGCGCTGTCCCTGGCATTGGAACACCTGCGCCCGTCCCGGGCCGTCTACGTGGACCCCTCGTTCCGCATCCCGGTCCCGCCTGAGGGCGCGGCCGAGCGGATGCGGGAGGTGTTCGCCGACGCGGACGCTGACCGCGTGCGCGAGCTGCATCCCCGGTGGGGCGACGCGGACGTGCACCTCGAACTGGACGGTTTCGCCGCCTTCGACCCGGCCTTCCACGACTGGGTCTTCACCGAGGTGTGCGGGGAGGACCACTATCCCAAGGCGCCGGAGGTGCCCACGCTGGCGGTGCTCGCGGGGGAGGGCTCGCCGATCGGTCCCGAGGGCGGGGCGGTGCTGAGGGAGCGGGGGTTCACCGTCCGCACGGTCGAGGGGGCGGGCCACTGCGTGCACCGCGACGACTTGCCGGGACTGGTCACCGCCCTGGACGGCTGGATCTGAGCCGACCCGGCCCGGCACGGGGTCATCCTCGCGGTTCAGATCGGTTTCCCCTGGCAGTCGTCGAGGGATTTGCGCCAGGCGACCGCCGAGTCCCAGAAATCAGCGGGCGGGTCCTCCGGCGCGAGGATCCACATCCGCTCCCACGCAGGGGAGGCGAGTCCGCAGATCTCGCTCCGGGGCTCGTAGGGCGGCTCGCCGTTGACCGGGAACCACAGGTACTCCAGCGGATCCATGAGGGCCATCAGCCGCTCCTCCACGCCCCGACCGGGCCGCACCTTCACCATGACCCAGGGCCGGTAGCGGCGCAGGACCTCCAGGCCGCCCGCGACCACGTCGGGTTCGGTGCCGGCGGTGTCGATCTTGACCACGGTCGGGAAGGTCGCGGCGGTCTCGTTCCAGCGGGACAGGGTGGCGGTGCGGACGGCGATGTGCGCGAGCCCGGCTCGCGCGGTGTGCACGAGCCGGTTGCACATGTCGTTGTGCAGTGCCCGCCGCAGGTGTCCGGCCCCGTTGTGGTTGCTCAGGGCCAGGTCGACGACGGTGAAGCCGAGGTCGGCCGCCGCGGAGACGGCGCGCGCGGCCGACGCGAGCTCCGGAGTGGGTTCGAAGGCGAAGACGGGGCGGCGCGTGCGCGCGGCGGCGAGCATGGAGTACACCCCCACCCCGGAGCCGATGTCGAGAACCGCTCCCGGGCGCGTGTGGTCGAGGATCGCCATGAAGATCGCGAGGCTGTCGGGCTGGTGCCTGGTCAGGCCGAACTCGGCCAGGCGGCGGGGGACCGTCAGGTCGCCCGGCATCTGGAGGGCGAGCTCGTCCGGGCCGACCTTGCGCCGGTCGTCCGCAGGGCGGGGCAGGACCAGCGCGAAGCGGCGGTGCCACGGCGGGACCCGGGCCGGGTCCAGGCCGCCGAGCCGCTTGGGCAGGTGGACGCGGATCTGCCGGGTGGCGAAACGCACGAGCGGATAGCGGCGTACGAGCGCACGCAACTGGTCTTGGACCACAGTGTCTTCTCCCCAAAAGAACGGTGCCGTGGTGGCCGGGAACAGCAGACGCCCCGTCGTCCGATGGGTGCGCTCGTGGTCCGGACGGGTCTGCCCGGCTTCCGGCCGCGGTGCCCGGCGGCGCCTCCGAACCTACTCTGAGTAATGGGGGCGGTGCAGCGTGTTTTCGCGATTGGATTTCTTCGGTGGGATTCGCTTCACCGCGGGAGAAGGACTGGTCGGCCCGCCGATCCGCATAGACTCTGGGCTTGTGAGTCTGTCTATCGGGATCGTCGGCCTGCCCAACGTTGGCAAGTCCACCCTCTTCAACGCGCTGACCAAGAACGACGCTCTGGCCGCGAACTACCCGTTCGCGACCATCGAGCCCAATGTCGGAGTCGTGGGCGTGCCCGATGCCCGGCTCGCGAAGCTGGCCGAGATCTTCGGCTCGGCGAAGATCCTGCCGGCCACGGTGGACTTCGTCGACATCGCGGGCATCGTGCGCGGCGCCTCCACCGGCGAGGGCCTGGGGAACAAGTTCCTCGCGAACATCCGCGAGAGCGACGCCATCTGCCAGGTCATCAGGGCCTTCGAGGACGCCGACGTCACGCACGTCGACGGCGACATCGAGCCCTCCCGCGACATCGAGACCATCAACACCGAGCTCATCCTCGCCGACCTCCAGACCCTGGAGAAGGCCGTTCCGCGCTTGGAGAAGGACGCCAAGCGCAACGCGAAGGACAAGGGCGCCCAGGAGCTCCTCAAGGCCGCAAAGGAGGCCCAGGAGGTGCTCAACGAGGGCGTATCGCTCTCCCAGGCCAAGGACGTCGAGGTGGACCGGCTGCGTGAGCTGAGCCTGCTCACCGTCAAGCCGTTCATCTACGTGTTCAACCTCGACAGCGACGAGCTCGCCGACGAGGCCCTGCGTGCCAAGCTCCAGGACCTGGTCGCCCCGGCCGAGGCCATCTTCCTCGACGCCAAGATCGAGGCTGAGCTGGCCGAGCTGGAGGAGGACGAGGCCCAGGAGCTGCTGGAGTCCCTCGGGCAGACCGAGTCCGGCCTGGCCCAGCTTGCCCGCGTCGGGTTCTCCACGCTGGGGTTGCAGACCTACCTGACCGCCGGTCCCAAGGAGTCCCGCGCCTGGACCATCCGCAAGGGCGACACGGCCCCCGAGGCGGCCGGTGTCATCCACACCGACTTCCAGCGCGGGTTCATCAAGGCCGAGACCGTTTCCTTCAACGACCTGGTCGAGGCCGGCGACATGCAGGCCGCCCGCGCCGCGGGCAAGGTCCGTATGGAGGGCAAGGACTACGTGATGGCCGACGGCGACGTCGTGGACTTCCGCTTCAACGTCTGACCCATCCGACATCACACAGGGGGCGGGCCGGGCCTTCGGCCCGCCCCCGTCGTTTCCCTACTCCGAGGTTGCGTGTGGGGTCACCTTCGGCCGAGGCGTTGGGTCGCAGCGCGGGAGGCGGGCGCAACATCCCGATACAATGACGCATTGACGTAATGTTTGCGTAGGTCTACGGTGGTGGCATGCTCTTCCCCACGCCTGTCCTTGCCGCGGAGGACCAGCGCGTTCTCGACGAGATCGACAGCGTTCGCCGCTCGCTTGGTTTCCAGGTCCAGCGGACTCCGGCGAAATGGACCGAGGGATTGCGCAAGTTCCTCACTGCGGACGCTGTGGCGGCCTCCAACTCGATCGAGGGCTTCAAGGTGTCCACGGTCGACGTGGAGGATCTCCTCGAGGGTGAACGGGACGTTGACGTCTCTGATGAAGACCGTGAGGAAACGCTCGCCTATCAGCGCATGATGACGTACATACAGACTCTGCACGATGTTCCGGACTTCGCCTATGGCAAGGGGTTCCTCAACGCTCTTCACTGGATGTTGCAAGGGCACCGTCACACGCCCACCAGGCCGGCCGGGCAGTGGCGGCGCAGAGCGGTGTATGTGACAGACCCCCGGGACCCCACTATCGCGTCGTACACCGCGCCGGACGCGGCCGATGTTCCGGATTTGATGGCTGAGCTGGTCGAGTGGCTGAACACTGAAGATGGCACCCACCCGCTCGTGCGGGCGGCTATGGCCCACCTGCACCTGGTCGCCATCCATCCGTGGGCAGACGGGAACGGCCGGATGTCCCGGTCGCTCCAGACGATTCTCATCGCGAGGGAGGGGGAACTGGCCCCCGAGTTCTCTTCGATCGAGGCCTGGCTGGGCCGCCCCGGCAACACCTGGGAGTACTACAGGGAACTCCAACGTCGCGGTGCCACCTATACGCCTGACCAAGACGTCTCCGACTGGGTGCGGTTCAGCCTCACCGCATATCACCAACAGGTGCAGACGGTGAGCAAGCGACTGGAGCGGACCAATCAGGTGTGGCGCCTGCTCGGCGACTTCGCTGAGGAACGCGGGTTGGACGAGAGGGTGGTCTCGGCCCTGCACGACGTGGCGTTGTCCGGCCGAGTGCGTCGTACGCGTTATGAGCGGGAGGAAGGACTGAGTCTCCAACGCGCCCAACGTGATCTGCGGGGCCTGGTCGAGTCCGGCATCCTGACATCGGTCAACCGTACTCGCGCGCGCTTCTACACCGCGGGCCCCGCCTTTCCGGAGACGGCAATGGAAGTTGCACGGACACCGCTGACACTGGCCGATCCGTACCCGCGCTGAGTCAAGTGCGCTGATGGCGTGCGGGTGATCGAGACCGCGCAGCGGAGCAAGATTCCTCCTGACGTTCGCCAAGCCCGGGCATCGACTGCTCGAACGCCATGGACTGTCTCACCGCCGACATGTACTCGGCGATCGCCCGCAAGGAGATCGAGACCAAGGGTGAGCGCCAGTCCGGTGCCTAGCTCCAGCGCACCCGGCAGGGCAGAGCACCCAAGGGCCAGCGCCCTGTCGGCTATGCGACCAACGGTGACGTCGTCGAGCACAAGGCCGCGGCCGTCCGCGAGATGTAACGCCTGTTCGCCATCAAGGACGGCACGACGACCGCGTCCCTTGCCGCGGCGCTGTCGGGCAGGTAGGGGCCCGAGATCCCCAAGTCCATCCCGCATCTGCCCCGCCACACCCTCACGGTGATGCTCGAGCGCAACGAGCGCCGCGCTACCGACGGGCTCACCCTCAGAGACGTCTCCGACGACGGGCCCTGGCACCCGTCCACCGTGCTCGGCATCCTCCGCAACTCCCACTACGCGGGATACTCGGTCTACACCGATCGCCTCGACCGGGCGAAGAACAAGCGCCTTGGGGCAAGTGGTTGAGTTACGCTTCAACGTCAGATGTAGACCCGGTGTCATTCTGCTTCGCTCCCGCCGTTTCAGCATGCGGGCCGTCCCAAGCCGAATTCAGATAAGGATCTCCAGTGTGGCAAGTGAGCCTGCGAGCCGCCTCCTGGCGGTATCACTCCGAACCTGTGGGCTGGTAGCGGGGCCATTCATCGTAGGTCTTATGTGGATTCAATCGCTGACTTATCCCGGGTTCGATGTACTGCGCAATCCCACCAGTGCGCTGGTGCTGGGTGACCTGGGGTGGATCCAGACCACTCACTTTGTGGTGGGCGGTGCGCTCAGCCTGGTATTTGCCGCCGCACTGTTGCCGCGCTTGTCCGGCACCGCTGGCTCCACCGTCGGCGCTGTGTTCATCGGCCTGTGGGGAGTTGCCTTCATTGGTGCAGGGATCTTTCCGGCGGATTCACTCAGCGGGTACCCGCCTGGGACTCCACCCGTGGAAGAACCGACCATCTCTGGAAACCTGCATGCACTGTGCGCGCTGGTTGCCGTCGCCGGTCTGGCCGTCGGGCACTTTGTCCTCAGCCGGCGATTCGCGGCAAGGGGGATGGGCTGTCTACTCTGCGGTCAGCGGAGTGTGCTTCGTGGTGCTGTTCACGTTGTCGCTTGCCGGAACAGGCCAGGAGGGAGGGCTGGGCGAGGTGGCAGGGCTGCTGCAGCGTATCGCGGTGACCATCGGTTTGACGTGGTTGACTTTGCTAGCAGGTCACCTGATGAGAGGCTCCGCTAAGGTCTCACGCGAAGGCGAATCGCTGCATAGGTCCGTGTAAGTGAGAGCCTGTCCAACCAAGGTCATTCGGTGACGGAACGCGGTCGAGTTCCGCTTCAACGTCTGACCCATCCGACATCGCACGGGGGGGGCGGGCCGAGCCTTCGGCCCTCCCCCGCTGTTTTCCGAACCGCGGCGCCGCCTCCGGGAACGGTTCAGTCCCGCTTCCGGGCCAGGGTGAGCCTTCCGTCCTCATCCAGCCGCATCAGTTCGTGCGAGGGATTGTGCGCGACCTCCCACAGGTGCCCGTCGGGATCGGACAGGTAGCCGGAGTAGCCGCCCCACTCCTTGGCGACGGGGGCGCGCACGCTCGAGGCGCCCGCCGCGAGCCAGGCGGCGAAGGTCTGGTCGACGCCGACCGCCGAGTCCAGGTTCACCGCCAGGGTCACCCCGCGGAAGCCCTCGCCCGCGGCGGGCAGGCCCGCGTCGGCGGCCAGCTCGTCCCAGCCGTACAGGGCCAGGACCGTTCCGGTGGTGGGGAGGAAGACGATGTTGCCGAGGTCGTGGCGGCGCTCGAAGCCCACGGCCTCGTAGAAGTCCCCGGCGCGCGCGACGTCGCGCACGCCTAGGGTGACGAGGGAGAGTCGTTGGTCCATGCCGCGCACCCTACGGGAGGGCTGTCGCCCCGGTAGTGCCGTCGGCGGTGAGCGGCCCGGCCGGGCGGACTGTGGCCACCCGGCCGGGACTTGGCCTAGGGGTTTCCAGCGGGTCCGGCTAGCTTGCTACCCGGCCGGCGACGTCAGACGAGTGGTCGAACCTGAGTTTGAACTGCGTGCCGGGGGCGACGTCTGTGGCGACGACGGTCCAGATTGAACTCCTGACGTAAGTGCGATCGATATCGTCCTGGCAGTAGGGATCGCCTGAACTCGGATTGAAGCACACCCAGACATACGAGGGCGTACTATTGTCGATGATGACGTTGATGTCGTTGCAGATGCCCGTGGTGGTGAACCATTCCCCGGCGGGCCAGCCGGCCGGGACGTAGCGACTGCTGGACTCGCTCGTGGTCCATTCGTGGCCCCCGGCGTAGCAATCCAGGGCTTCGGCGCCCTCGTCCGGGATTTCGCTCAGGTCGATTCCCTCCGGATTCCCTGAGTCTTCCGTGGTGCTTGTGGGCGTGGCGGCTCCTGCGATGCCGGGGCCGCCAAGGACGCCTACTATCGCCAGGGTGAACACGCTTGCGATCGCGGTCAGGCCAGTGAACTTCATGGGGGATCCTTTCTGGTTCCGGTTATTCGCGCGGCTGTCGATCAAAGCTTGGTTGATCCGTTGATGCTTCTGGTGAGGACGGGTTGGGCTTGCGTTCGTCCTGCTGGGGGGCTGTTTCTGGGGGAATGCGAGCGAATTATGGGAACTCGGTTCCGAATGGATGCCCGGTTCCAGGGGGAGTTTGTTCGTTTCCTGGGCTGTCGCTCAAGGCAACGGAAACAGATTGCAAGAGCGGTCGAGAGAAAGGCAATAAGAATAGCTGTCCTCATGCGGCCAGAGCATCGGCGAATACCACTCGGGGCGGCCCGACCTGGTCGGACCGCCCCGCCTCAGCTCCTCCGCTGTGTCCGCATGCGGCCCCAGTGCCGCTCCGGCCACCGATCCCCGCTCATCGGCCCCGCTACCGCGCCCGCGGCCGGATCGCGTCCATTCCGCCGTCCACCGCCAGGCACACACCCACGGTGGACCGGTTGAGGGGGTCGGCGAGGTAGGCCACCGCTCGGGCCACCTCCTCCGCGCTGACCAATCGCCCGTGGGGCTGCCTGGACTCCAGGGCCGCCCGTTCGGCCCCGGGGTCCGCCGCCCGGTCCAGCAGCCTGCCGATCCACGGGGTGTCCGCGGTGCCCGGCGCCACACAGTTGACCCGCACGCCCTCGCGGACGTGGTCGGCGGCCATCGCGGCGCTCATGGCCATCACCGCGCCCTTCGTGGCCGAGTACAGCACCCGGTCCGGCAGGCCCGCCGTGGCGGCGATCGACGCCGTGTGGGTGATCGAGGCGGCATCGGAGGCGCGTAGGTGGGGGAGTGCGGCCCGGGCGGTACGGGCCATACCGACGACGTTCACGTCCAGGACCCGCTGCCACTCTTCGTCGGAGTTGGCGGTGACGTCCCCCTGCGCACCGACACCCGCGTTGTTGACCAGGACGTCGAGGCCTCCGAGAGCCCGGACCGCGCTGTTCACCGCGCCTTCGACGGAGGCGCTGTCGGAGACGTCGCACTCTTCCCAGAGGTGCGGGTGGTCCCGGGGCTCGGGCCGGACCGGGTCGAGCACCGCCACCTCTGCTCCCTCGGCGGCGAGCAGGTCCGCGGTGGCCCGGCCGATGCCGGAGGCCCCGCCGGTCACCACGGCCTTGCGCCCCGCGAACCGGCCGCTCACCGCTGCCCCTCCCACGCCCGGCACACTTGCCGCTGTCGTCCCAACCCCCCGATTTCCACCTCGACCACGTCGCCTGGCCGCAGGTAGGGGTACTTCCCGGACAGCGCCACGCCCTGGGGCGTACCCGTGGAGACCACGTCGCCGGGTTCGAGCCGCATGTACTGGGACAGGTCGCGAACCAGTTCGCCGCAGCCGAAGATCATGTCCGAGGTGCGCGAGTCCTGTCGCGGCTCGCCGTTGACCCAGGAGCGCAGGCGCACGTCGCCGGACTCGAACGCGTCCGCGGTGACCACCCACGGGCCGAGCGGCATGTAGCCGGGACTGCACTTGCCCTTGCTCCACTGGCCCCCGGACTCCTCGAACTGGAACGTCCGCTCGGACAGGTCGTTGGCGAGCACGAAGCCGCCGATGTGCCGCGCGGCCTCCGCGGCCGTGTCGCAGTAGGCGGCGGGGGAGCCGATGACGATGCCGAGCTCGACCTCCCAGTCGGTCTTCTCGGAACCGCGGGCGAGGGTGACGGCGTCGTCGGGGCCGGCGAGGGTGTTCGGGGTCTTGAGGAAGACGATGGGCCGTTCGGGCGGCGGGGAGCCGGACTCGGCGGCGTGCGCCGCGTAGTTCTGCCCGATGCAGATGACCGCGGAGGGTGCGCGCACCGGGGCACCGTACCGCAGGTTCGCGGAGTCCCCGTCGGCCCAGGCGCGGAGTTCGCCGGTGTCCGCGAGCCTGCGCAGCCGCCTCGGGCCGTCGTTCGCCCAGAATTCCGGGTCGAAGTCCCCGACCGGTGTCGCGTCCCAGGCGACGCCGTCGATTTCGGCGACCGGGACCTCGCGTCCCGGCTCGCCCCGTCGCGTCAGCTTCACTTGTCCTCCTTCGTCAGGCCTCGTGCACCGAGGTCCGTCCAGAACTCTTCGGGGATGTCCGCGCCGGTCAGGGCCAGGTTCTCCGCCACCTGTCCCGGGGTGGGCATCCCGACGGTCACGTTGACGACGGCGGGGTGCCTGCGGGGGAAGGCCAGCGCGGCCTGCGGCAGGCTGACGCCGTGTTCGCGAGCGACCGCGGCGAGCACCCTTGCCCGCTCCACTACCCGGGGCTGGGCGGGGGCGTACTCGTACCAGGCGTCGTCCGGCGGCCGGTCGTGGGCGAGCAGCCCCGAGTTGAAGGCGCCCACGGCGACCACGCCGACCCCGCGGTCCAGGCAGGCCGACATCAGCCCCACCCGCTCCTGTTCCAGCAGGGTGTAGCGGCCCGCGAGCATGACCAGGTCCGGGGCGGCGCGGTCGACGAAGTACTTGATCGCCACCGGGTCCTTGGAGCCGACACCCCACGCGGCGATGGCGCCCTCGTCGCGCAGGCGTTCCAGCGCCGGAACGGCCCCGCTGAGCGCTTCGCCGCCGTCGGTCTCCTCGGGGTCGTGGATCCACACGATGTCGACGGAGTCCGTGCCCAGCCGTTCGAGGGATTCCTCGAGGCTGCGGTGGACGCCGTCGGCGGAGAGGTCGTGCTCGCGGGTGAGCGTGTCGGCCACGTGGAAGCCCTCCGCCCGGTCGCTGCCGGTGGGGCGGGGATTGGGCCTCAGCAGCCGCCCGACCTTGGTGGAGACGGCGTAGCTTCCCTCGGGCCTTCCCTCGAGCGCCCGGCCGAGCCGTGTCTCGGACAGTCCCAGACCGTAGTGGGGTGCGGTGTCGAAGTAGCGCACCCCGAGGTCCCACGCCGCGTCCACGGCGTCGAGGCAGGCCGCTGCGTCGATCTCGCCGCCGAGGTTGCCGAACTGGGCCGTGCCGAACCCCGGGCGGCCGAAGGCTGCGTTGAGGCGGTCGGGTAGGGGCCGGGGCGGGTGCCCGGCAGGCCGGGGGGAAGGGGGACCGCTCTCGGGTGTCATCGCGCCCTCCGGTAGACCTTCGAGGCGTTGAGGTGGGCCAACCGCTCCCGTTGGTCGCCCGGAACGAAGTCGAGCACACGTGCGCACCAGTCCCGGTCCGGCCCCCGGCCCGGGGCCCGGTCCCGGCTGACCGGGCGGTCGCTGCCGACCATGCAGCGGCCGGAGCCGAAGACCCGCAGGGCGTGGCCGACGACTTCCTCGACCACTGAGTCGGGCACGATACCGTCCGGGCATTCGGCGGGCAGCCCGGAGAGCTTGCAGTGCACGTGCGGGAGTTCGGCCGTCCGGGCCAGGTCCGCCTCCCAGCGGCGCAGGGCCGCGGTGTCCCCCACCGGGGGTTTGCCCATGTGGTCGAGGACCACGGCGAGCTCGGGGACCCGGGCGAGCAGGCCGGTGAGTTCGGGCAGTTCGGGGGCCCGGACGCAGGCGTCGAAGGGCAGCCCCCGCTCGGCCAGGAGCCGCAGCCCGCCGAGCAGGCCCGGATCCGTGAAGAGTCCCCGGTCCTGGAGGAGCCGCCGGACCCCGACGACCTCCGGCAGTTCCGCCAGCCGGTCCAGTTCGGCCGCGGCTCCCGAGCCTTCGAGGGCGGCTCCGGCCACGACCCCGTGGACCCGGCGGTCCCGCCGGGCGACGCCGGCGAGCCAGGCGGTCTCCTGCCAGCGCTCGTCGGCGTCGGCTTCCACGAGCACGTAGCGGCGGGGGCCGGGATCATCCGGGAGGGGAGCGCGTCCGGGCAGGCCCGCTTCGGCCAGCCAGCCGATCCCGACCGCGGCGGTGTCCCAGGTGTGCAGGTGGGCGTCGGTGATCACGGAGCTCCCCTCAACGCTGGCCGCTGGTCGGGGCGCCGCCGCGCCGGACCCACTCCGAGCCGTGCGGCCAGGACCAGGCGGCGAGCGATTCCGGGCGGATCTCCGAGGAGTACCCCGGTGCCCGGGGCAGGGTGTAGGCGCCGTCGCGGACCACGCAGGGGTCCGCGAAGTGTTCGTGCAGGTGGTCGACGAACTCGGTGACCCGGCCCTCGACCGGGCCGGAGACCGCGACGTGGTCGATCACCACCAGGTGGTTGACCAGCTCGCACAGGCCCACGCCCCCGGCGTGCGGGCACACCGGCTTGCCGAACTTCCGGGCCATCAGCAGGACGGGGACGATCTCGTTGACGCTGGCCAACCGGCACGAGTCGATCTGGACGAAGTCCAGGGCGTCGGCCTGCAGCATCTGCTTGAAGAGGACGCGGTTCATGCCGTGCTCGCCGGTGGCCACCCCGACACCGTCGGGGCGTACGGCGTCGGCGATGGCGCGGTGGCCGAGGACGTCGTCGGGGCTGGTGGGCTCCTCGATCCACAGGAGGTCGTGGTGGGTGAGCGCCTTGACCCGTTCGACGGCTTCGGGGACGTCCCACACCTGGTTGGCGTCGATCATCAGGCGGGTGTCGGGCCCGATGGCGGCACGGGCGACGGCGATGCGGCGTTCGTCGTCGGCGGGGTCGGCGCCGACCTTGAGTTTCACGTGCCGGTAGCCGTCGGCGACGGCTTGGCGGCACAGGCGTTCGAGCTTGGCGTCGGAGTACCCCATCCACCCGGCCGACGTGGTGTAGCAGGGGGAGCCGTCGCGGCCCAGCTGCTCGATCCGTTGGGCGTGGTGGGGGCGCTGGTCGCGCAGCATGGCGACCGCCTCGTCGCGGGTGAGCGCGTCGGAGAGGTAGCTCAGGTCGAGTGCGTCGACGAGCGCTTCGGGGTCCATGTCGCAGACGAGCTGCCACAGCGGCAGGCCGGCCGCGCGTGCCGCGAGGTCCCAGAGGGCGTTCAGGACGGCGGCTCGGGCCAGGTGCACCACGCCCTTGTCGGGGCCGAGCCAGCGGAGCTGGGAGTCGGCGGCCAGTTCCCGGTAGGCGTCCCCGGGGCGTCGGCCGAGTTCGGCGGCGTCGCGTCCGATGAGGCGTGCGGAGAGTGCGTCTATGGCCCGCAGGCAGATGTCGTTGCCGCGGCCGATGGTGAAGGTGAAGCCGCAGCCGTACAGGGCGTCGTCGTCGGTGTTGAGTCGAAGATAGGCGGCGGAGTAGTCGGCGTCGTGGTTCATCGCGTCGGAGCCGTCGAGCGACTCCGAGGTGGGGAACCGGACGTCGACCAGGTCGATCGAGGTGATGTGGGCCACCCACGAACCTCCCAGTCATCTGATGTATTTGAGTCTAGCCTAGGGGTCTGAACCCGCACCACCCGTTCCGGTCCGATCCGGCGAGCACCGAGAGTCCCCATGAGCGATGACGCGTCCCCGCGCCGGATCCCCGAGCGCCATCCGTCCCAGTACGACGTGGTCGTCCAGGGGATCCAGGACATGCTCGTGTCCGGAGAGGTGGGGCCGGGGGACCGCCTACCCGTCGAATCGCTGCTGGCGGAGCGGTTCGGGGTCTCGCGCAGCTCCCTGCGCGAGGGGGTGCGGGCTCTCGTCGCCATGGGCGTGCTGGAGACCCGGCAGGGCTCGGGCACGACGGTGACCCCGCTCGATCCGCACCTGCTGTTGCGTCCGCTGGTGTTCTGGTCCGGGCTGCAGGGCGGCCAGTCGACCCACGACCTGCACGTCGTGCGCAGGTCCCTGGAGGTGGAGTCGGCCGGGATGGCGGCCACCCGCCGCTCGGACGAGGACGTGGAGCGGCTGTCGGCCCTGTTGGAGTCGGCCGAACCGGCGATCGAAGAGCTCGACCACGAGGCGGCGATGGACAAGGACCTGCGGTTCCACCGAGAACTCGCGGAGGTCTCCCGGAACCCGATCCTCGGGGCGCTGATCGACGCCGTGGCCCGCCCCACGCTGCGGATGCGGATGTGGCAGTCCATGCACCGCTCCGGGCGCTTGGTGACGACGCACCAGGAGCACCTGGCGATCCTGGCGGCCGTCGCCTCGGGGGATCCGGTCGCGGCCCGCGCGGCCATGTACAACCACCTCGCGCAGGTGGCCGCCCACCTGGACGACTGACCTCCAGGGGCCCGCCGACGGGGCCTGCGCGGGCGGGAACCGCCGCCGGTGGGGTCATACTTCGCGGTCCTGCTCGGCGTCGGCCGCGTCCTCGGCCTCCCCGGTGGGGACGCGCAGGACGTACACGCCGTAGCCGACGATCACCAGGAAGCAGCCGGTCACGACCAGGAAGCTCAGTTGGGCGGAGGAGGCGTCGACCGTCCATCCTTGCAGCAGTGGGACCAGGGCCCCGCCGACGATCGCCATCACCAGCCCGGCCGCTCCGTACTTGGTGTCGCCGCCCAGGCCCTTGAGCGCGATGCCGTAGATCGTGGGGAAGAGCAGCGAGATGCAGGCGCTCAGCAGGACCACCGACACCGCGCCGACGATGTTCCCGGAGACCACCGCGACCAGTGAGAGGGTCACCCCCAAGACGCACATGAGCGTCATGAGCTTGCGGGGGTCGTAGCGGACCATCAGCGCGACCATCACGAAGCGCGAGACGAGGAAGACGAGGAGGGAGGCCTGCAGCCAGTACCCGGCGGTGGTCTGGCTGGCGTCCAGGGTCTCCACCACGTAGTGGATCGTGAAGGTCCAGACGCAGGTCTGCGCGGCGATGTTGAAGAACTGGGCGACCACTCCGAAGGAGTACCGGCGGTTGCGGACCAGCCGCAGGAGCCGGGAGCCGCTCGGCTTGGTGAACCCGGCCCTGCGGTCCGACACGAGGGACTTGCGCGGGGGCACCTTGGCCGTGGCGATCGCGACCGCGATCAGGATGTAGAGCACGGCCAGGGCGATGTAGGGGCCCATGACCGCCTGGAGTTCGGCGGAGCGCATCGCCTCCAGCTCGCCTTGCGAGAGCGCGGCCCGCTCGTCCGCGGTCGCGGGGTTGACGTGGGGGAGGATGAACAGCGCGGCGAGGAGTACCCCGAGGTTGGAGCCCACCGGGTTGAACGCCTGGGCGAAGTTCAGCCTGCGCGTGGCGGAGCCGCTGGGTCCCATGGCCATGACGTAGGGGTTGGCCGACGTCTCCAGGATGGACAGGCCCGCGGCGAGGGTGAACAGTGCCAGCAGGAACATCGAGTAGGTCATCACGTTGGCCGCGGGGAGGAACAGCATGCCGCCGCTCGCGGCGAGCGCCAGCCCGATGAGGACCCCGCCCTTGTACCCGAGCCGTGAGTTGATCCAGGCCGCGGGCAGGGCGAGCGCGAAGTAGGCGCCGTAGTAGGCGAACTGGACCAGTGCGGACTGGAACGCACCCATGGAGAACACGGACCCGAACACCGCGACCAGCGGGTCGGTCAGGTTGCCCGCCAGTCCCCACGCGGCGAAGCAGGTGACTAGCAGGACGAAGGGGAGCCGCATCCCCGGGTGCAGGAACCTCTTGGTCCCTTCTTGGCTGACAGGTGGGCGCTGGGGTGCGTTCACGGATGCCTCCTGCGGCGGCTCGCGATCAATCATCTGATGAATTGATCCGTGGCGGGGAGGGTAACCCATCTGAGCCGATATGACGAGGGTCACAGGCGAAGTCATCGAAGGGCGGCCCGATCGAGCCGTCCTTCGTTCGTGCTGGGCAGTGGTACCGCATCTCGTACCACTACGACCTGGGGGGGTCACAGCATGGCCATCACCGCGAGCGAAGCGCGCAGATCACCCTTCCCCTTGATCAAGCAGGTCAACGACGATCACGACGCCGTGGAGATCGTCTCCAAGCACGGAAACGCGGTTCTCGTCTCCGCTGAGGACTACGCTGCGCTCCGTGAGGGCGCCTACCTCCTGCGCTCGCCCGCGAACGCCCGCCGTCTGCTCGAGTCCTACGAGAACGCCGTCGGCGGAGCCGTCACCGAACGCGCACTTGTAGACCCCTCGGAGGAAGAGTGAGGAGGCTGGATTTCGAGGACCACGGTTGGGCCGACTACACGTCCTGGCTCAAGACCGACCGCAAGATGCTCGTGCGGATCAACAAGCTGATCGAGGACGTGCGCCGGGACCCGTTCACCGGGCTGGGTAAACCCGAGCCGCTCAAGTGCCACCTGCCCGGTGCGTGGTCGAGGCGGATCGATGACGAGCACCGCCTCGTGTACCTGGTGACGGACCGGGAGATCGTCATTCTGGTGGCCCGCTACCACTACTGACGCTCCGGGCGGCCGCGCACTCTAGGCGGCCGCGGCGACCCTCTCGGCCCGGGCGCGCGGGCGGGCGAGGAGGCCCAGCACGATGAGGGTCTGCGCGGCGATGTAGGTGCTCATCACCCAGAAGCCGCCCAAGGGCAGGTCGTCCCAGCCGGGTGTGAAGGCGCGCAGGGCGATCAGTGCGTCAGAAACCAGGAACAGGGCGGCGCCGACCGCCACCCAGCGGCCCAGGCCGGTGGCCAGCAGGGCCATCAGGCCCAGCACGAGGCCGTACAGCAGCACCGGGACCAGCAGCCCGCCGGCGTGCGGCGCGCACACCCACACCAGGACCCCCACGAACCCGGCGTAGGGAGCCACCAGCCACCGGCGCCGCCACAGCACGCTCTCGGCCCGGTAGGGCCAGAACGCCGCCGTGTACACCACCTGGGCGACCAGGAAGAAGCCCACCATCAGCAGGAAAGCGGTGTCTCCCGTCGCGAACGCCGGGGCGGTGTCGCCGAGCCAGGAGAACGCCAGCGCGACCATCGCCAGGACGACCAGTCTGCTGTGGGGCCGCCCGGTGGCCCCGGCGACCACCAGCAGCAGGGCGGGCATGAGGAACACCTGGGTCGGGCGGGTCCAGGCGTCCAATCCGAGTAGTTGGACCGCCAGGTGCGCTACAGCGAGTGCGGCGAAGAGGGCGAGGAGGGCGCGGGGGAGGGGGCGGCGGGGGAGCATCCGGACATCTTAGAGGTGAATCAGGTCACTGCTGGCGGAATGCTCCGGTTTGGGTATGGGCGGGGATGTCCGGGACGGATGGGGGAGGAGGGGGTGCTTGGAGGCCACACCTTGCTCTCCATCGGGTGACTAATCCCTTTACGGTCTGGCCGGAAATGCGACTCACCTGCACCTCTGTGCAGAGGTTTCTGTGGAGAATTGTCCTGCTCTGGCATTTTTGGCCGGTTCTTCCGTGGGGTGCAATGTGCCCCCGATCGGGAAACACGGTCTCGCCCTGGGCGCTCCCAACCCGCACAATGCCTCACTATAGGGATGGGGTAGACAAGGGCATGGCGGATGCGTCGGCAACGGCGCGAGGAACACCGGGCGTCGGCGCAGGGGCCGGCGCATCACTGTGTGCAGGAGGCGGGGATGGCCAAGACGTCGCGGCGCGACACCGCGGTGCGGGACCGGTCGGACGACGTCGACGAAGACCTCGACGCCCCCCGCCCCCGGAAGGCGCGCGCGGGCGCGGGCGGGCGCTGGTGGGTCGGCGTGGGTCGGGTCCTGCTGTGGGCGTTCATCATCGTCGTCGTCTTCAACGGCATCTGGTTCCCCATCCAGAACGGTTTCTCCCTGCCCTCGAGCGCGGCCGAGCCGGAGGCCGTGGAGACCGCCGACTTCCCCGAAGCCTCCGCCGCGGCCTTCGCGCTGCGTTTCGCCGACGCCTACCTCGACACCTCCGACCCCGAGGCCCGCCAGTCCGAACTGGCCGCCTTCGTCCCAGAGGGGGAGGCCGGCGATCTGAACCTGCCCGCCGACAGCCTCGCGGGGGACAACCTCACCGTGGTCGCGGTGGATGCCAGCGACGAACACAACGCCGTGGTGAGCGTGCGCGCCGACGTCAACAACGAGGCCATGAGCCTGGAGGTGCCCGTCTACGCAGACGGCGACGCCCTCGTGGTCTCCGGCCGCCCCGCCCTGCTCGCCGCACCCAACCAGGCCGACCTGCCCGAAGCGCCCTCCTTCGACGAGGATCCGGAGGTCGCCGAGCAGATCGACGACGTGCTCCCCGGTTTCTTCGAGGCCTACGCGGAGGAGCCCGGCCACCTCGACCGGTATATGGAACCGGGCGCCACTTTCACCCCTCTGCCCGAGAACAGCCTGGAATTCCACGAACTGTCCGATGTCACGGTGCCATCCCAGTCCACGACCGGGGATGATGACGTACGACAGGTGGCGGCCACCGTGGTCTGGTCCGTTCCCTCCGCCGAGCCCGCCGATGCGGGCGGCGAAACGGGGCAGATGGTGCAGAACTACCTGGTCACGATCGTGAACTCGGGTAACGAGTGGTACGTGCGTGACATCCAGGGTGCCCCGCACTCGTTCGGCGGATGACCGGATGGGAACGGGGCCTGTAGGCAAGGAGATGAGAAGAACCATGCGCACACCAGTAACGGCAGCGGAGGAAGGCGCCTGACATGCTCCCCCTGTTGTCCTCCACAGCCGACGCCGTGACGGCCGTCGGCAGCGCTGACCTGATCTCCCTCGCGGTCGAGACCACCCCCACCGAGGACGCCCCGGACACCGGCGGCCTCGCGGACTTCCTCCGTGGTTTCTTCGGGCCGCTCTTCCTCGTCATCGTGTCCATCGTGGCGATCTTCTTCCTGTTCACCAGGGAGATCACGCGCTTCATGCAGTTCATCATCCTGGCGATCTTCATCGGGATCGTCTTCTACGTCCCCGGCATCATCGAGGTCATCGCGGTGGCGATCGCCCGAGCGATGGGTGTGTCGACGGAATAGGGCCGGAACAGGCGAGGGAGGCCGGAAACGTGGATCTGCCCACGTACACCAACATCTGGCGTATCGAGAAGCGGCTGTACAAGCTCTACGATTTCCGGCTGCCCATGCCACTTCCGGTGGGGACCTTCGGGGTCGCCCTGGGGGTGTTCGCGCTCTGGGTGGTGCTGCTGAGCATCGTCAACGCCCCGTTCGACTTCGGCAACGGCTGGCACCTGGTGCTCTGGGTCGTCCCGCCGGGTGTGATCACCGTGCTCGCCACCCGGCCGGTGATCGAGGGCAAGCGCCTCACCGAGCTGCTCATCTCGCAGGCGCGCTTCCTCACGGAGGCCCGCGTGTTCACCCGGCTGGCCCCCGAGTACGAGCCGTCCGAGATCCGGGTCTCGGTGCGCGTGTGGCACCGCCACCCCGACGCCGGTCCCCTGCCGCTGACCCGGAGCGCCGCCCGCCGTGCCCAGGCCGAGGAGGCCTTGGACCCCGAAGCCGAGGAGGCGGCCGACGCAGGGGTCGAGGCGGTCGACGAGGCGGTCGGGGAAGCCCTCCCAGAGGATCGCGTGGAAGGCCGCCTCCGGACGTCCCGCGAGCTCCGGGCGGCCCGTGAGGCCGCCCCGCCGCTGCGCGGGGTGCCCACCCCCGAGCCCACCCCTGTGTCCACAGGCTCTCCCGTTTCCGCTCCCGAGCCCGCGTCCGTTCCGGAACCCGACGCCCCAGAGGACACCCCCGCCCGGAAGGTCCCCGTCGCTGCCGCCGCCACGTCGGGCGCGCAGAACTCGGCCCGCTCCGGGAACCCCCCGAGCGAGGAGGCCGAGGCAGTGGCGGAGCAGAAGGACGAGAACGAGTGGTTCGAACACCGTGCCGCCGCCACCGACCTTCCCGAGCACGGAGGCGAGCGTCCCCGCGGGGTGGGACGCCGCGTCCTGAACTACTTCGGTTTCGGCCTCGACACACCGCCCCCGGACCGCGACCAGGACGGCGGCGACCACGGCCGTGCCCGCGGGGACGGGGACCGGGGGGACTCCTCCGAGGGCGAGCTGTCGCCGGAACACGACTTCGGAGAGCCGGTCTACGTCACCGAGGAGGAGGAGCAGCGCGACCGCGACGAGTGGTTCGCCCAGCTGCGCGCCTCCTCTGGACACACCCCGCTCGGTCTGACCTCCAAGGGGGCCTACGCCTCCAGCGACACCGGAGCCATGAGCAGTTCCGAACTCTCCGAGGCGGTCCGCCCGAGGGAGCGCTCGTCGAGCGGCCCGGACGGTAGGCGCCGCGCGGAGGAGATCATGTCCGCCCCCGAGCCGGCCTCCCGGCCCGAGCCCGCTGCGGAAGAGGGGTCGGCCGCCGCACGCCGCCTGCGCGGCCGCGTCCAGGGGATCAGGGTCGCCGAGGACCTCGCCGACCGCGGCGTGCGCGTCACCGGACCGGAGGAGGGCCCGGACCAGAGCACGGAGCAGAGCCCTGCGGAAGGCAAGGAGCAGGGCCGGGAGAAGGGGCCGCAGGCGGCGGCCGAGTCCGCCCCGGTGCGGGAACGCGCCCGCCAGGCCCCGCCCGCACGGCCCGCCCGTGCC